>DATMUQ010000806.1:0-2159 GCA_035563795.1 Terriglobales bacterium
GCCCTGATGCCCGCCTTCCGCCGCCTGGTGGCGAGCAACGGGGCCATTCTCGATCAGCTGAATTCGCTGAACCAGGGCACGTCGCAGATCCTGCGGATAGCAAGCCCCGCCTCCTTCGCCGCCCTGCATATCGCGCCCGCCTTTCAGCAGGTGCGCAAACACTTTCCCGACCATGTCCTCGATGTCTCGGAAATCGACGATGACGTCGCCTTCAACCTGATCCGCTCAGGCGATATCGACTTTGGCATATCGAGCGTCTTCGTTCCCTCGCCCGGCCTGTCCTTCGCGCCGCTGCACCAGGACGGCGCCTGCGTCGTGGTTGCCGTTGAGAATGAATTGGCACAGCGAGCGGCCATATCCGATGAGGCCTTATTGTCCCAGCCGATCGTCCGCTTTCCCATCGGCACGACATCGGATCAGTGGCTGTCGATCATCCTGGAACGCAATCGCGCACGCCCCTCGGTGGTGGCGGAGGTGCGGCAATTGCTGACCGGGTTGCAGATGGTGCGGCTCAATCTCGGCGTGGCGCTGATGCCGGCGGATGCGGCCCGCGCCTGCCTGCTGCCCGGTCTCGTTATCGTCCCGCTGGCAGATCGCACGATGACACGGACACTGGGCCTGGTTCGCAGCGAGGCCCATCATCCGACTGCGCTGGAGGCGGCTCTGCTCGATGCCCTGCCTGATATCCAGGGCGCGCAGTAGCATTCAGCCGGAAGCGACAGGTTCTAGTCGCGATCCTGCCGGCCGCAGCAGGCATCGATCAGGGCCTCGGCAGCGATCGCGACCTGGCCGGCCGGACCGCCATCACCGAACATCTGGCCGGAAGCATAGGCGCCTTCCAACAGGAGCAGCAGCCCGTCGCCCAGCAGGTCGGGATCGCGGGCACCCATATCGGCCGCCATCTGGCGCAGGCGCCGCCGCAATTCATGCTTGCTGCGCAAGGCAACCGCACGGGCCGGATGATCGGGTGAAGGATATTCGACCGCCGCATTGGTCAGGCCACAGCCGCGATAGCCATCCTTGCTCGCGCGCTGGCTGAGGCCACGCAGATAATCCAGCAGCTGCTCGCGCACATCGCCGGGATGGCGCGATTGCGGATCGTTGAAGCGGTTCCAGAACTCGCAGTCGTAATCGGTGAGATAGGCGGCCGCCAGCTCATCCTTGGAGGCGAAGCTGCGATAGAGACTGGGCTTGGTGACGCCGGCCTGGGTGACGATCTCATCAACGCCAACCGCCCGGATGCCCTGGCGATAGAACAACTGGAACGCCGTCCGGCGAATGCGCTCGGCAGCTTTCAGGGGCTTATCCGGGATCGCCTCGGCCTTGCTCGCCGGCTCGGCAACCGCTGTGTCAGAAACGATGTTCTTCAATCGACATTCCTCACTGCCCGCCGGCGACTTTCCGGCCCGATGCCCGCATCGACAGGGTCATTCTGCCGCCATCCGAATTTTCGGTGTTCGAATTTTTTATCTTGACGATGTTACTGAACGGTACGTATCTTGGCAAGCAATAAGACGTACCGGTCAGTAACATCGGTATATTGTAACGGGATGGAGGTCGCCGACTTGGGGCTGCCTTCGCGAGAAAGCAGAGCAAGTTCATGTCGGACAGTACCGCCTCCACCGCGGCCATGGCGCCCGCAGCCAGCCATCACCGTCCCTTCGGACCGAAATATGCCTTCGTCGTGGTCGGCGTCATCTTCGTCTGCCTGCTGATCTCGGCCGGTGTCCGCGGCGCCCCCGGCGTGCTCATGCAACCGTTGGAAAAGGCCTTCGGCTGGGACCGCGCCTCGATTTCCGGCTCGGCCGCCATCGGCATCTTCTTCTATGGCCTGGTTGGCCCCTTCGCCGCCGCCTTGATGGAGAGCTTCGGCCTGCGCCGCACCTTGATCGGCGCCCTCATCCTGATGTCGGGCTCGATCGCCCTCAGCCTGCTGATGACCGAGACCTGGCAGCTGATGGCGACCTGGGGCTTCCTCTCCGGGCTTGGGACCGGTTGCGTTGCCGTGGTGCTGGGTGCCGTCGTCGTAAATCGCTGGTTCGTCACCCGCCGCGGCCTGATCATGGGCCTGCTGACGGCCAGCACCGCCACTGGCAACCTCATCTTCATGCCGGTCCTCGCCTGGATCGCCGAGCATGGCGGCTGGCAGCCGGTGGTGA
>DATMUQ010000807.1:0-4035 GCA_035563795.1 Terriglobales bacterium
CGCCTTCTTCTATGGCATCGAAATGACCGTGACCGGTCGCGATGGCATCCTGCGGTCGATCAGCCAGCCGGGCTTCGGCGTCACCATCAACAGCGACGGCACCACCAGCGAGCCCTTCCGTCTCAGCGACGAGCAGCTCGCCGCCTTGCGGCAATTGCTGGAGAGCAACAGCCCGGATCAGGGCCAGGCACCGGTCGATCCCCTGAAGCCGATCAAGAATTTCGGCTCCAACGACACCTTCAAGCCGGACAATCCGCTGCTCAGCACCGATGTCGGCAACAAATCGATCCTGAACGGCGTCGTCATCGACACGACACCGATTTCCTGATCACCCCTTGCCCATGCGTGTCCTGTTCGCGAGTTACGTGCCGCATATGCCGGAATCGACCGGCGGCTATCAGACCACGATCGACGCACTCGCCAATATCCTGCAGAAACGCGGCCATGATGTGCTGGTGATGGCCGGCATCGCCCGACGCAGTCAGGCGGTCATCCTGCAGGAGCGGCAGAAGGAACGCTTCGCGGTGATGCCCTTCGACGGGCTCAGCTATCCGCTGGCCCGTGCCGACGAGCCGGTCGATGCCCTGCCTGGCATCCTTGCCGGCTGGCAGCCGGATATCGTCGCGCTGCCCTTGGGCGGCGGCGCCCAGGCAGCGATGACCGTGGTCTGCCTGCGCGCCAAGGTGCCGGTGATGCTGACGGTGCATAATGTGGACCCCCGGGAAGTGGCGACGGTTTTCCCCGATAGCCCGCTGCTCGGCCAGATGGCGAATTCACGTTTCACGGCGCGCCGCATGCACAGCCTGTTCGGCATCGATCTGCCCGTCGTACCGCCCTTGATCGATCCCGCTACCTGCGTGCTGGCGCCGGACGAACGCGGTCAGGGCGACAGTATCCTGCTGATCAACCCGTCGCTTAATAAGGGCGTCGACATTTTCTTCCGCCTCGCAGCGGCACGGCCTGAGCTGAAATTCACCACCATCGAAAGCTGGGCGGTCAGCGATGAGTGGCGCGCCATTCTGCACAACCGAGCCAAAGAACTTGGCAATGTCGAGCTTCTAGGCCCGACCCTTGATATGCGGCCGGTCTATCGCCGCACACGGCTGCTGCTGATGCCCGGCGCCTATGAAGAGACCTGGGGCAAGGCGGCGACCGAGGCGCAACTGAACGGTATTCCGGTGATCGCCGCCGCGCGCGGTGCCCTGCCGGAGACAGTGGGTGCCGGCGGCCTGAGCGTGCCGATCGATGAAGGCCTGGAACCCTGGCTGCGGGCGCTCGACCGGGTGACCGGCGATGCAACGTTCTATCGGCAACTTTCGGCGGCGGCACTCGCCCATGCCACCCGCAGCGAATTTTCCGCCGACGTCGTCGCCGATCGCTTCATCGCCCTCCTCGAGGAACGGATCGCCCTGGCCCGCCGCGCGGCGACGGCCGACCCGGCCGGCAGGTGATTCCATGCGGGTCGCGCGGCAGATCGACTGCCTGATCGTCACCGGCACGGCGGCGCCCCAGGGGCCGCAATATCTCGCCAGCAGCACGGTGCTCGCTTTGGCAAAAGCCTGCGCTGCCGCCGGCAACAAGACGGCAATCTTGGCGATCGACCCGCTGCTCGATCCGGCGCTGGTCGATCGCGACCTGCAGGACGGCATCACCATCTTCCGCAACAGCCAGCCGGTCAGCACGCTGTCCGCCCTCAGCTATGCCTTGGGCGGACCACGGGTCCTCATCCTGCCCAACCAGCTCGCGGCCTATCGCCCGCTGCAGACGCCGGACCTCGATGCCGTGATCTGGCTGGGCGAGGACGATCTCGCCCAGCTCGGCCAGCAATCCCTGGCCGCTGCGCTGCGTTTCTGGGCCGACAGCGATTACGTTGCGGCCGCGGCGGCGAGCCTGTTACAGCTGCCGGTCACTGCTATCGTCCCACCACTGGGTTTCGCACTGACCGATAACGGTGGCGGCGACATCGTCATCGCCCGGCCGAACTGCGTTGCCGTGGTCGGCGCAAGGCCGCGGGATGGCATCGCGCTGGTGCTGGCTCTGGCGGAACAACGCCGCGATCTGCGCTTCCTTGTCATCGACTGGCCCTATCTCACGGAAACTGAGCGCCAGCATGTCTTTGCCCGCGCCGCCCGGATCGGCAATATCGACTGGCGCCGGCCCGACAGCCCTGCTGCCCTCATCGGCGCGCTGCTGGAAGCCGCCGTCATCCTGGCCCCCGTCCAGCAGCCGATCGGCCACCGCGACTGGATCCAGCATTGCCGCCGCGCCGGGCGGCATCTCCTGGCCAGCGATCTCGGCGCCCTGCCGGCCCTGATCGGGGCCGCCGATCGGCTCCTGGCACCGACCGCAGCACCCGCTTCCTGGCTGCAGCAGATCGACCAATTGCGCCAAATGCCGGTAACGCCGGGAACGGAAACCGCTGCCGGTAGCTTCGCCGCTATTGTCGGCCAATTCTTATCGACTCCTGCCTAAGCGATCACCCCTGGCCGCCCGCACCGCCTTATGACGCGGCTCACAGCAGATTCTGCTGCCCTCAATCTCCGCTCATACCCGCTTGCTGGCTGCGCACTCGGTCCAGGCTTTCCGGTGTGTTATGATCTTGAGGTCATGGTGACGCTGTTTTGGGACGCGCGACCGTGACGGGCAGCCGTGACCGCGAAAAGCGGCCGGTTGCAAGGACAATAGATCAGCGGGGCTCTGATCATGCTTCGTCGCGGGCATTTCCGGCGCGGCAACATCCTTGCGCAACTGGCGCTGGCGGCATGCTTATGCTGCCTGATGTTGTCGCTTGATATCGGCCAGGCCAAGGCGGCCTCGGCCTTGAAGATCGGCTCGATCGGTGCGGTCGACACCATGGCGACCGGCCAGCAGCAGGGCGGCGCCACCGAGACCCTGGTGATCGGTGCCGATGTGTTTCGCAATCAGACCGTCCGCACCGATGCGACCGGGCTGGTCGACATCCTGTTTGCCGATGAATCCACCATCACCATCGGCCATCACGCGGAACTGGTGCTGGACGATTTCGCCTATGATCCCGATGCCCAGCGCGGCAATCTCGCCGTCCAGCTCAGCGACGGCGCCATGCGCTTCATCGGCGGCAAGATCAGTAAGAAGACACCGGTCCAGGTGGCGACGCCCTTGGCCGCCCTCACCATTCGCGGCGGTATCGGCCTGTTCAGCTTCCCCCGCGGCAAGGATGGGCTGGTCGCCTTCATCTATGGCGTCGAGATCACGGTGACGGGCAGGAACGGCACCCGCCGCTCGATCCGCCAGCCTGGCTTCGGGGTCAGCGTGCCGGCGAATGGTGGCGATCCCAGCGAGCCCTTCCGCCTCACCGATGAACAGTTGGCCGATCTGCGGGCGCAGCTTGAAAGCGTCGGCACCGATCAGGACAAGGGGGTGCCGACGGAATCGCTGGCGCCGATCCAGAATTTCGGCTCGAAGGACCCATCGAGCCCCGACAAGAGCATGGATGACAAAAACAGCCAGCAGCCCTACGGCAAGGAATCCGGCAGCAACGGCGGCACTGGCGGCAAGGGCGGCAGCTATTCCCCGTGACGACCGGTTCTTGATGCGGCACATACGCCGAACGGGGCGACGCGCCCTTGGCAATATCGACTTTTTGTTGAATCATTGAGGTGAAGCCGACTTGGCGGCCCTGTCATTGCTGCCGGCGGTATCGTCAAAGCGGGAGGTTGCCATGACTGGCGTGCAACCACTATTGGCCCTGCTGGGCCGCATCCTCATCGCCGCCGTCTTTCTCTGGGCTGGCCATGAAAAGGTCACCGCATTCAACGGCAATGTCAGCTATGCGGCAGCGGCCGGCATGCCCTTCCCGCAAGTTGCCATCGTGCTCGGCGCCATCATCGAGCTGCCGGGCAGCATCCTGCTCATCCTCGGCTACCGGGTGAGGCTCGTCGCTTTCATCATGGCCGGCTTCGCCATCGTCACGGCGCTGATCTTCCACCGCAACTTCGGCGAGTTCGAGGAGATGAACAATTTCATGAAGGACCTGTCGATCGCCGGCGGCCTGCT
>DATMUQ010000808.1:0-4035 GCA_035563795.1 Terriglobales bacterium
GGGGCTAGAGCGACCAGGGCCGGAACGATCAATGCCGGATCGATCAATGCCGGTCTGGCAGATGGTCGTCCATGATGAGGTTGCTGAACCGGGTCACCGTGCCCTCGAAATGCAGCATGACGGTGCCGATCGGGCCGTGACGCTGCTTGGCCAGGATCAGCTCGGCCTTGTTGTGCAGCCGCTCGGCTTCCTGCATCCAGGTCTGCAGCTTGTCGGTCTCGTGGTCCCCGGGCTTCTTGCGCTCGTGATAATATTCTTCGCGGAACACGAACATGACGACGTCGGCGTCCTGCTCGATCGAGCCGGATTCGCGCAAATCGGCCAGCTGCGGCCGCTTGTCCTCGCGGTTTTCGACGGCGCGGGAGAGCTGCGAGAGTGCCACCACCGGCACCATCAATTCCTTGGCGATGGCCTTGAGGCCGCGGGTGATTTCGGAGATTTCCTGCACCCGGTTCTCGCCGCCCTTGGCGGAGGCCGAGCGCATCAGCTGCAGATAGTCGATGATGATGAGATCAAGCCCATGCTGGCGCTTCAAGCGCCGCGCCCGGGTACGCAAAGCCGGCACCGTCAAGGCCGGCGTATCATCGATGAAGAACTTCTTCGAGGCCATGAACTGTGCGGCTTCGACGATGCGCGGGAATTCATCATCCGAGATCTCGCCACGGCGGATACGGTCCGAGGAGATGCCGGAGACGTCGGCCATGATGCGGTGCGCCAGCTGCTCGGCCGACATTTCCATCGAGAAGAAGGCAACCGAGAAGCTGTCGCCGGACTGATCGGTTTTCGCCTCCTTGGTCGCATTGAAGCCCATATTGGTGGCGAGCGAGGTCTTGCCCATCGAGGGTCGCCCGGCGAGGATGATCAGATCCGACGGCTGCAGACCGCCGAGCTTCTTGTCGAGATCGTCGAGCTTGGTCGGCACGCCGGTCAAATGGCTGTCGCGCTTGAAGGCGATCTCGGCCATTTCCAAGGCGTTCTTCACCACGCTGTCGAAGCGCCGGGGCCCGCCTTCGGTCTGGCCGCTTTCCGCCAGATTGAAGAGCCGCATTTCCGCGCTTTCGATCTGGTTGACCGCCGTCACTTCCGGATCGTGGATATAGGCGTCGTTGACGATCTCCGTCCCCATGCCGATCAGCTGCCGGCGCAGATAGAGATCGAAAATGGCGCGGCCGTAATCCTCGGCGTTGATGATGCTGACCACCGATTGCGCCAGCTGCACCAGGTATTGCGCGCCACCGATTTCCGCCAGCGCCCCGTCCTGGTCGAACAGATTCTTCAGCGTCACCGGATTGGCGATCTGGCCGCGCTGCACCAACTTGCCGATCGCGTCATAGATGCGGCCATGCAGGGCATCGGCGAAATGCTCCGGCCGCAGGAACTCGTTGACCTTGTCATAGACCTGGTTGTTGGCCAGGATCGCGCCCAGCAGCGCCTGTTCCGCCTCCGTGTTATGCGGCGGGGTCCGGGGCGCCAAAGCGTCGGCGGGCTGTTCGCCGGCCGCTCGCAGGCGGGTGACGTTGGTATTTTGCGTGTTCGATTCCATGGCGCGACCCTAGCAGATCGCGACCCGAATAGGGTGACGGCCTGCCTGTGGATTATGTGGATATCGTAGATAAGAATCGGGGCCTGCGCCGATCACTTCTGTAAACACCTCAACCGCAACGCAAAACGGCCACCCCTTGCGGGATGGCCGTGATTGCGACTCGGGGGATTACCCCCAAGCTCAGCGAAGCGATCAGGCTTCGGCGTTCTGCGAAGCCTCTTCGGCTTCCGCCAGCAAAGCGTCGAGATCCGGAGTCTCGTCGACGTCCTTGTTGGCGACGAAACCGCCGGCCTTCTCCTGCGCCGCCGCTTCGTCTTCCGACTTGGCGACGTTGGCGATGACGCTGACGATCACTTCCGGGTGCAGCGCAACGCGCACCGGGTGCAGGCCGAGGGTCTTGATCGGCTTGTCCAAGGCCACCTGGCGGCGGTCAATGGTGAAGCCGGCCTTGGTGACCGCATCGGAAACGTCGCGGGCAGCGACCGAACCGAACAGAATGCCGGTTTCGGAGGCCTGACGGATGAGGACCACCTTCAGACCGTCAACCCGGTCCTTGATGCCTTCCGCTTCCTGGCGACGCTTCAGGTTGTTGGCTTCGATCTGCGCACGCTGCGTTTCGAAGCGCTGCTTGTTGGCTTCGGTCGCGCGCAGGGCCTTCTTCTGCGGCAGGAGGAAGTTACGGGCAAAGCCCGGCTTCACCTTCACCACATCGCCGATATGGCCGAGCTTCTCGACGCGTTCGAGCAGAATGACGTCCATTATTCCGCCCTCCTTACTTCAGCACGTAGGGCAGCAGACCGAGGAAGCGGGCGCGCTTGATCGCCTGGGCGAGCAGACGCTGCTTCTTGGTCGAAACTGCAGTGATGCGGCTGGGAACGATCTTGCCGCGCTCGGACACGAAACGCTGCAGCAGCTTCACGTCCTTGTAGTCGATCTTCGGCGCCTGGTCGCCCGAGAACGGGCAGGACTTGCGACGACGGAAGAACGGACGACGGCCACCGCCGGCGCCACCACGACCACCTTCACGGCCGCCTTCGCGACCACCCTCACGACCGCCTTCCTGGCGGGGCGAATCACCAAAGCCGCTCATCGGGTGTCTCCTTCACTCTGGGTTTCCTGACGCTCGCCGCGCGACGGGCGCAGACGGTCGTCACGGTCACCGCCGCGATAACCGCCACGGCCACCTTCACGGTCGCCACGGCCGCCTTCGCGATCACCACGGCCGCCGCGATCGTCGCGGTCACGGCCACGGCTCTGGAGCATGGCCGACGGGCCCTCTTCCAGTTCCTCGACCTTGACGGTCAGGTGACGCAGCACGTCTTCGTGGATGTGCATCTGGCGTTCCATCTCGATCACCGCCGCCGCCGGGGCGTCGATGTTGAGAAGGGTGTAGTGACCCTTGCGGTTCTTCTTGATGCGATAGGTGAGACCCTTCAGGCCCCAATATTCGCGCTTCGTGACCTTGCCGCCCTGGGCGTCAATGATCGCGACGAACTGCTCGGTCAGCGCTTCCACCTGGGCGGTGGAGACGTCCTGACGAGCAATAAAAATATTCTCGTAGAAAGGCATCTCTCTGATGGCTCCCTTTGGCTGTTGCACGGTCCGGTGCTGGGGTTGGACAGCGACATCCCCCTTCGGATAATCCTGGGCGGGATGAAACTGCGTGGCCGCATCAGCTTGCCGGGCCTAGCCGGTTCCACGGGGCGAAGCGCCTGTCTTGGACAGCCAAAGCTGCCCGCGACGGAAACCGGCAGGGGTTAAGGCGGCGGAATATACACGGGGCGGCGGGGAAAACAAGGGCGAAAACCCTGGAATTCCGCGCTTCTGGCCGGGCTCTGAGCCCCCGGCCTGGCGGTGTTCCGGCGCCTCTTTGGCCGATATTAACCATAACCGGCCGCCGCTGACATCCCATAGCACGCCAGAGACAGGCCGGTATGCCGGGCCCAAGGACTGCCAAGCCGGCCCGCGCGCTTGACTTGCCCCCGCTTGGCATTATGTATGCGCCCCGGATTTTGCCCGGGACCGCCGGCATGGAATGGAGAGCGGTTACTGGCGTTAACCTTTACAAAGATAACAGATTTGGAGCGCTAGATGACGCGGGCTTTCGTGTTTCCGGGCCAGGGTTCCCAGGCCGTCGGCATGGGCAAAGCTTTGGCCGAAGCCTTTCATGTCGCCCGCGACGTCTTCGCCGAGGTCGATGACGCCCTCTCGCAGAAGCTCAGCCATCTCATGTTCGAGGGGCCGGAAGCCGATCTGACCCTGACCGAGAATGCCCAACCGGCCTTGATGGCGGTCAGCGTTGCCACCCTGCGTGTGCTGGAGGCCGAAGGCGGCTGGCGCCTGGCCGATAAGGCAGCCTATGTTGCTGGCCATTCGCTGGGCGAATATTCGGCTCTGGCCGCCGCCGGCAGCCTCGCTTTGCCCGACACCGCCCGGCTCCTGAAGCTGCGCGGCCAGTCGATGCAGAAGGCGGTGCCGGTCGGTGTCGGCGC
>DATMUQ010000809.1:0-14734 GCA_035563795.1 Terriglobales bacterium
CCGGCCGCTCTCCGACGGCCATCTTTCGCCCGAAGCCGTAGCAGCCTTCCACCGTGATGGCGTCATCATCATTGACGGCTTCAAGACCAAGGCCGAATGCGCAGCTTTGCGGGCGCGGGCGAACGAGCTGGTGCTGGAATATGGGCCGAAGGCGGCGGGGACGATCTTCTCCAGCAAGAAGCCGCAGCACCAGGATAGCGGTTATTTCATCAACTCAGCTTATGGCATCGGCACCTTCTTCGAGGAAGAGGCCTTCGATGGCGAGGGCAAGCTGGTCTATGACCTGCCATTGGCGGTGAACAAGCTCGGCCATGGCATGCACGACCTCGATCCGGTGTTTTCGGATTTCTCCAAGGGCCAGGCCCTGCAGGCGGTTAGCGAGAGCCTTGGCGTGCCCGACCCCAAGGTCATGCAGTCGATGTATATCTTCAAGCAGCCCAGCATTGGCGGCGAGGTCGTCTGCCACCAGGATTCGACTTATCTCTATACCGATCCGATGTCGGTGATCGGCTACTGGTTCGCTATCGATGACGCGCACCAGGGCAATGGCTGCCTCGGCGGCCTGCCCGGCGAATATCGCAAGGGGCTGAAGAAGCTGTTCCGCCGCCAGGCCGATGGCCGCATGTCGACCGAGACCCTGGACGCCACGATCGACTGGAACATGGACGGCCTGGAATGGCTGGAAGTGCCGGCCGGCAGCCTGATCGTCTTCAATGGTTGTTTCCCGCATCTCTCCAATGCCAACCGCTCGGCCCAGGCGCGGCATGCCTATACCCTGCATGTGGTCGACGGCGCCTGCGACTATCCCGCCGATAATTGGCTGCAGCGGCCGCAGAACCAGCCGGCGCGCGGCTTCATGTGAGCTGAACGCAAAAAACGGCACGCCGCAGAGCCTACGTGCGGGCCGTTTCGTTATGAACAGATCATCAGCCGGCGGTGACGCCTGGATAGGCCTTGTCCAGCAGGAAGGGATAGGGGCCGGGATAGGATTCGATATAAGCGTGATGGGTGGCGAGACCGGTCTCCGGATTCCAGCGATGCAGCAGGAAGGAGGGCGGCTCCATCGAAAAAGTCTCCGGCATCACCGGATCGAGATCCAGCGTCACCTGGTGTGCTGTGCTCGGCGCCACCTGGACGACGGTGCCGGCGAAGCGGGTGACGATCACCCGGTGCGAATGGCCGCAAAGGATGCGCTCCACCTGCGGATGCCGGCTGATGATGGCACCGAATTCCGCCGCCGATTGGAGATTGATCGTATCCATATTGCGCAAGCCGCATTTGGTCGGCGGATGATGCAGCACCACCAAAGTCGGCTTGTCCGGGGCGTCGCTCAAGGCGCGGTCGAGGAAGTCGAGACGCGCAGCGCAAAGATCGCCATGGCTGCGGCCGGGGACGACCGAATCCAGCATGACGAGGCGCAGCGGATAGTCGTCGACGACATATTGGACGAAATCGGGGTCCTCGGCGACACCGGGGAGATGCGCGAGCTTCTCCTTCATCACGTCGCGGCGGTCATGATTGCCGGGCACCAGATAGACCGGCATGGTGAGGTAACGCTGTAGCAATTCGGCGAGGATTTCGTATTCCTCGGCGAGGCCGCAATCGGTGAGATCGCCGGAGACGACGACGAGATCGGGCTGGGGGCGGAGTGCAGCCACCCGGCGCAAGGCACGTTCCAGCATCATATTGGTGCTGACGACGCCATAAGCGGGCTTGCCGTGCGGGCGAACGTGAAGGTCAGTCAATTGGCAGATGATCATGGTTCCCTCGGACTTGAGGAAATGGGGCGGCGCTAGTCCTGACAGACCGGGCGCCGCCCCATCATACGCTGGTCTTCAGTTGGTGTAGTTCAGGTATTTGAGCGCCGTCTGTTCGACATAGGGGCGCATCAGCTCATCGGCCGCAGCCTGGGCCGCTTCGATTGCTTCCTTCGGCTGCTTGTCACCGGAGAGCACCGCCTGCATCTGGTCTTCGAGCGCCTTGCGGACACCGACCACGTTATAGGTGGCGAACCAGGAACCGGCATAGGCCAGCTGGTCGAGCGCGACCTTGGCATCCGGATGCTGCTCGAGGAAGGTCTTCATCTCGTCGAGCTCATAGGCATGGCGGTTCGGGGCGAAATAGCCGGTAAAGCGGCTCCATTCGCCGGCGATCGCCGGGCTGGTCAGCCACTTGACGAGGGTCCAGGCGACCTTCTTCTGATCGTCATTGAGGCCCTTCGGCATCATCAGCGAGGCGCCGCCGATCGGCACCGAGTTGCGGAAGTTGCGCGGCAGGAAGGCAACCTTATAGGGATGCTTCATGCCGTCGCGAACGAAGCTCAGCGAGCCGGTGGAGAGGATCGCCATGCCGAGATCGCCGGCGAAGAAGGCATTGGTCACGGCATTCGCATCGGTGACGCCCTTCGGCATGACCTTGTACTTGAAGACCATGTCGTGGAAGAGCGAAACGGCGCCGAGCATGGTCGGCGTGTTGTAATAGACCTCGCCGCCGTAATTGGCGTTGTAATACTGGCCGCCATTCAGCATGTCGAAGGCGCTGGTGATCCAGCCGAGATAATCATAGGTGCCGGGCATCATGAAGCCCCAGCGCTTGACGGTATCGCCGTCGCGCTTGGTGAGCGCCTGGGCGTCTTTGATGAAATCGGCCCAGGTGACGGGCGGCTGATCGGGATCGAGGCCGGCATCCTTGAAGGCATCGACGCTGTAATAGAGTAGCGGCGTCGAATTATGGAAGGGCACGCCATAGACCTTGCCGTCGATGATGGCATTGCCATGCAAAGCCGGCCAGAACTGGTCCATGAACTGGTCGGTGGTCTGGCCGTCGGCCTTGATCAGATCGTCGAAGGGCTCGACTTCGCCATTGATCACATATTCCAGGATGAAATTGGCGCTCATGATGACGACGGCAGGCGGCTTGCCGGCCTTGATGGCGGCGCGGGTCTTCAGATTGGTGTCGTCATAGCTGCCGGTATAGACGGCGGTGACGTTGCTTTCCGGGTGCTCCTTGTTGAAGCGCTCGATCAGGGTCTGCATCTGGTTGGCGAGCTTGCCCTGGACCGGCACCGGGAAGAACAGCTGAATGTCGGTGGCGGCTTCCGCCTGGCTGAAGCCAAGCGTGAAGGCTGCGGCGGCGCCGATGGCGGCGACCTTGCAGGCCTTCAGGATGGATGACGTTGATAACCACGGTTTCATATCGATAACCCCCTATTTGATACCCGTGAAAACAAAACTGGAAACAAAGCGACGCTGGAACAGGATGAAGGCGATCAGCAGCGGTGCCGCGACCAGGAAGGTACCTGCGGCAATGACACCCCATTGCGAAGCGCTCTCGGCACCGCGGGTGAAGCTGGCGAGGCCGACGGTCAGCACCTGATTGCTGGGTGAGGTGGTGGCCATCAGCGGCCAGAGGAACTCGTTCCAATGGGCGGTGACCGAGACGATGGAGAAGGCGACGAGGCCGGGCTTGGCCAGCGGCACCAGCACGCGCCAGAGGATCTGCGCCGGCGTGGCGCCATCGACCAGGGCCGCTTCCTCGAAATCGCGCGGAATGGTCTTGAAGGTCTGGCGCATCAGGAAGACGCCGAAGGCCGAGGCGAAATAGGGGGCCATGACGCCTGCGAGCGTGTCATAGAGCCCCATGTCGGCGAGCATCACCAGATTGGGGATGATGAGGACCGGCGGCACCAGCATGAGCTGCAGCAGGAAGAGATAGAAGCAGAGCTGCCGGCCGGGAAAGTCGAGTCTGGCGAAGGCATAGCCCGCCATGGTGATGGTGATGAGCTGGACGATGAGGATGCCGCCGCAGAGGATCACCGTGTTCAGGTACCAGAGCGGAAAATCGCCGGAGGTCCAGGCCTCGACGAAATTGCCCAAACCGGATTGCAAAGATGGCCAGAGCGAGGCCATGTCGGCACCGGCATTGTCCGGGCGCAGAGAGGCAACCAGCATCCACAGGAACGGCGTTATCCAGATGAAGGCGCTGGCCGCTAGCAGGATCGTCGCGGCCAGAGCGATGGAATTGCCCTTGCGCTGCCTGGCGCGGCCGGTAGAGCGCTCAGCCTTCATAATGGATGCCATGTTCAAGGGTGCGCAGCGAGATCAGGGACAGCACCAGCAGCCCCGCCAGGCTGATCACGGTCGCAGCGGCGGCGAGGCCGGTATCGTAATTCTGCGCCGCCTGCTCATAGATATAGAAGAGGATCAGATTGGTGGCGTCGTTGGGACCGCCGGAGGTCATCAGGATGATGTGATCGACGGTGGTCAGCACCTGCAGCAAGGCGATGACAAAGACAAAGGTCATGGTCGGGCGGAGCAAGGGCAGGGTGATGCGCCTGAAACGCTGGAAGGTGGTGGCGCCTTCGACCCGCGCGGCCTCATGCAGGTCTTCCGGGATGCCCTGCAGGCCGGCAAGGAAGAACAGCATGTAATAGCCTGCATTCTTCCAGATGGTGATGAGGATGACCGAGAAGAGGGCGAGGTCAGGATCACCCAGCCAATTGACGGCGCTGAGGCCGAAGCGGCCGAGCTGGTAATCGATCAGGCCGAAGCGCGGCAGGAAGATAAAGGTGAAGAGCGCGGCCGCGGCAACCAGCGGGATCAGGGTCGGGAAGACGAAACAGGTGCGCAGCAGCGCGCTGAAGCGCGTCGATTCCTTGAGGCCGACGGCAAAGAGCAGTGAGAGCACGATGCTGGGAAAGATGGTGAAGACGCCGTAGATGACATTGTTCCAGACCGCCTTACCGAAATGCGGATCGGCAAAGAGGCGATGGAAATTGTCGAGGCCCAGATGTGCTTGGCCGCCGAAGCTCGCGACTGATAGCGACTGATACAGGACCTGCACGATCGGCCAATAGGTGAACAGCGCCAGCAGGATCAGCGACGGCGCCAGCAGGATGGCGGCGCGACGCCAGACCTTGATATTGCTCCGTCGTTTCGTGGCCGAGGAGATCGGCAAAGCCGATAGTGTCGCCGCGTCCGCCATGAACGATCCGTTATTCCGCCGCATTCTGGCTGAGTTAAATCGGGTTCTGATGAAATTTGCGTCCGATTCAGAACCGAATGTTCGAGTGCGCAGGACTATGGCTTTGCGGCACGACATTTCAATGACGCGCGAACGACAATCGAATGACATTCGGCATCATCAAAGTGTCATGTGATGTGCGCGGGTGATGATGTTAAACGGCAACGATTCTGCTCGGATTGATGACGTTCATTTTCGCCCGATTGCCGGAGACATCCCATGGCTGAAGTCAGATTGCGCAATATCCACAAGGGATTCGGCGAGACACGGGTGTTGAAGGGCGTCGACGTGACGATTCCCGATACCGGCTTCGTGGTGATCGTCGGACCTTCAGGTTGCGGCAAGTCGACCCTGCTGCGCCTGATCGCCGGGCTGGAGACCGCCGATGACGGCGAGGTGCTGATCGGCGGCGAGGAGGTCAGCGCGCTTGACCCAGGCGCGCGCGACGTGGCCATGGTGTTTCAGAACTACGCGCTCTATCCGCATCTGACAGTGGCGGAGAATATCGGTTTCGGCCTCTCGGTGCGTGGCATGCCCAAGGCCGAGATCAAGCAGCGCGTGCAGGCAGCGGCCGAGAGCCTGCAGATTGCCAACCTGCTCGATCGCCGGCCACGCCAGCTCTCCGGTGGTCAGCGCCAGCGTGTCGCCATGGGGCGTGCCGTGGTGCGCAATCCGAAGGTGTTTCTGTTTGACGAGCCGCTCTCCAACCTTGATGCCAAGCTACGGGTGACGATGCGCACTGAGATCAAACGCCTGCACCGCCATCTGACGGCCACCAGCGTCTATGTCACCCATGACCAGGTCGAGGCAATGACGCTGGGCGACCGGCTGGTGGTGATGAATAACGGTGTCGTGGAGCAGGAAGGGGCGCCGCTTGATATCTATATGAAGCCGGCTTCCGCCTTCGTCGCTGGCTTTATCGGCTCACCGCCGATCAACCTGCTGGATGGCTGGCGTGTGACAAACGGTATCGGCATTACCGAGCAGGCCGTGATCGCTTATCCCCGCACAGATGATCTGCCGGAGAAGATGCAGGCCGGTATCCGCCCCGAGCATATCCTGCCCTGTGCCGAGTCAGAGGCGCAGATCCGGCTGGTGGCCGAGGTCGTCGAGCCGCAGGGCGCGGAGACCATCGTCCATGGCTTGGCCGATGGGCTGAAACTGACGGTGCGCCTCGATGGTGCCCAGCGGATCGCCGAAGGCGAGGCGCTGCCGCTGCGGGTCGATCCGGCGGCCCTGCATCTCTTCGATTGCGAGACCGGTCGGCGCCTGTCGCTGTGACACTGTCACGATAACAGGCGCCATCCGGGTCTTATTCCTCGTTCAGGTTGAGTTCCTTCAAGGCTGGCGCGAGGGTCAGATCGATGCGCTTCTGCCAGATCTTGGCGAGCTGCTGCTTCTGATCGGTGGTGAGTGCTGCGACCCGGCTGGCCCACAGGCTGGCATCGACGCTGTGATCGGAGAGCGTGCTGGCGAAACCGACTGGCTGCAGGGTATGGCCGTCGATCGCGGCGATCCAGTAGACGACGCCCAGGTTATAGCTATGGCCGCCATCATCGGCAGCCAACTCACTGAGGCTGGTGCCGCTGACGGTCCGGTCACCGTTTTGCAGCTTGGCATCGCCGGGCAGGATGACGAGATAGAGGTCAACGCCGGTTTCGGTACCCGCCATCATGCCATTCGGCAGTTGCGAGGTGGCGCGGATGACCTGGCCGAGGGGACGGCCCTGGACCGCATTGGCATGGAGCGAGCGCTCCTTGTCGGTCTGGATGAAGACGCCCGGCTGATAGGCGACCGGGACGATCTCATAATGCGATTTGAGCTTCGCCGCCACCTGGTCGACGACATAGGCATCGAGCGCCATATCGGTGATCAATCCGCGATCGATCGATCCATCTGGCCCGGTGCCGGCATTCATGAAGCTGCGGATGTTGAGGAAATTGCCGACGGCCGAGATGACGGCGACCCGGTGGACGCCATTTGCCTGCTGGTGGCTCAGGCTGGTGCTGGAGCAGGCGGTCAAAAGGACCAGCATCAGACCGATCATCAATCGCTTCATGTTTCCCCCTGGAGCGGTTGCGCATGCCCGGCACGGTCAGTGGTGCGACCTTGCCTGTAGGACATCATGTACAACGCCCGGCGCGGCGAAAAGTTGTTTCTGTCACAGAGCGACGACATAAGGCCGTTACCGCAGGGCTGGCAGCAGCCCCTTGACGGCACCGCCCGCGGTCGCCAAAACGGGAGGGTATTTCGGGAGCTATACAGCGTGGGGTGGGTTTGTGATGGTGTCGGGCAGGGAGGAACGCGCAAGAGCGCGATCCGGCCCGTGGGCACCGGTGGAGAGCCACTCTTAAGCCAGGATGGGCGGATCGCATATGGGGATGACTTTGGCCGTTCTGCGCCAGGGAGGCAAAGCATCGCTGGCGCAAGCATTGGCGAAGCTGGAGGCAGCGCCCGATGACCTCGCGACCGTGGCTTTGCTGGACGAGGCCTTCGAGCAACCTTTCGGCCAGGTGATCGGCCTCACGGGACCGCCCGGCGTCGGCAAATCGACCCTGATCGGCAGCTTGATCCGCTTCTATCGTGGTGCCGGCAAGACCATTGGCGTGATTGCGGTTGACCCATCCTCCAAGCGCTCAGGCGGGGCTCTGCTCGGCGATCGCACACGGCTCCGGACCGACCCGGAAGATGACGGTGTCTTCGTCCGCTCCATGGCGGCGCGCGACCAGCTCGGCGGTTTGGCCGAGATCACTTATGCCGCCATGATCCTCATGCGCGCGGTCTTCGACATTGTCCTGGTGGAGACGGTGGGCGTCGGCCAATCGGAGACCGACATTGCCATGGCGGCCGATACGGTCGTCTTCTGTGTCCAGCCGGGATCGGGCGACAGCCTGCAATTCATGAAGGCCGGTATTGTCGAGATCCCGGATGTCGTCGTCGTCACCAAGGCTGATATGGGCAAGGCCGCCAGCCGCGCCATTGCCGATGTCTGTGGCGCATTGTCACTCGGCATAAGCGGTCCGGAGGATTGGCCGGTCGCGGTGCTCAGCCTCTCGGCGAGCACCGGCCAGGGCATCGACGAGCTCACTGCCGCCCTTGCCAGCCATTTCATTTGGCTTGCGTCTGGTGACAGGCTGCAGCACAGGCGGCACGACCAGGCGGAAGCCTGGCTCAAGCAGGCCATCAAGGAACGCTATGGACGTGAAGGGTTGAAGCGGTTGGGCGCCCTGTCGCTGACACCGGGGACATCGCCCTTCGGTAAGCTGGCCCCGGAAGAAGATTGAAGCCTGAGGAAGATCGAACCAATGGGGCAGGGCTCGCCGACCGAGCATGGTGTCAATCTGCGGCATGCGTGCCCTGACGATGATGCGGCCATTCGCAATCTGATCTATGCCGCATTCCAGAATCACCCGCATCACGCGCCGGGGGCTCTGCAGAGTGAGCATCTGCTGGTCGATCAGCTGCGGGCGGATGGGGCGCTGACTTTGTCGCTGGTGGCGGAGCGCAATGGCGCAGTGGTCGGTCATCTCGCGGTTTCGCCGGTGCAGATCAGCGATGGCAGCAAGAATTGGTTCGGTCTTGGTCCCGTGGCTGTCGCACCCCGCCACCAGCGCCGCGGCATCGGCTCAGCGCTGGTGCGTTATGGCCTGGAAATGCTGCGGCAGGAGAAGGCAGCCGGTCTCGTCGTTCTTGGTGAGCCGCGCTTCTATCAGCGTTTCGGCTTTCGCGCTGATGCAAGCTTGGTCCTGCCAAAAATCCCGGCAATCTATTTCATGGCCTTGCCGTTGAACGGCAGCCTGGCGGTGGGGACCGTCGGCTATCATCCCGCCTTCGGCTAGCCTTATCCGGCAGTCGCCGCCGAGCGGCTGCGGCCTAGTGCGCCCAAGCACTCTGTCCGTAGTGGCAGAATGGGCGATCAGTGGTGGCTGAGGCTGTAGATATAGCCGCCGAGCAGGCCAGCGCCAGTGCCGACGCCGGCACCCAGGGCCGTATTGCCGCCCAGCGTGCCGATCATGATGCCGGTCGCAGCGCCGGCAATACCGCCGATGATCGTGTCCTTCTGCGCATCCGTCATATTGGCGCATCCGGTTGAGAGCAGGGTTACTGTCGACAGCACCACCACCAGCCGTTTTCTGAATACCGGCTTTGACTTGCCATGACGGCATGCGGCGCCAGTGCGTTGCGCTAGTTCTTGCATGGCCAGGTATCCGTCATCCATTTCAATTGCGCTTCGACCGCGTCCTCGCCGGCATATTGCGGATGGGCATCAAGCCAGCCCACGAATTCCGTCGCGGCTGTGCCACGGCTCGGCTCCTTGCCTGCAAAGCAGACAACCTGCTTGCCGGCAGGACCCGCTTGGCTCGCCAGATGGTAGCGGTAAGCACCGGTCATGAAGCCCTGGCAGAATTGCGCGGCGGCCAGCGTGTCATTGTCATGCGGTACTGCCCGGCAAAGATCGGCCAACTGACCTGCCGTCTCGACGCGAAAATCATCGATCGTTAGCGCGCGAGCGGCATCCGGGATCATGACCAAAGAGGCCAGACATCCTAGGACGAAGTGATGCCCTCTTGCGCCGCCTGCACGGCGGGCCCGGTACCAGTGCCATCGCACTGCGCCGTCTCTGATGGTCATGACCTTCTACTCCCAAAACCTGTCGAACTGACCTCGCCATCAAATCCGGTCGCGGCGATCTTCGCATTGACAAGGATCAATTTGGCAAGCCGCTTCTGCTGCGGATATTTACCTCCTTTCCGTGCATGGCGGATTTTATGCCAGCTTAACGTCAGTGGCGCTCCTTTCACCTGGAGACTTTATCGACGCTCGGCCCATACAGATTGAACATCTTCTCGCCGATCGCCGTATCATGCCTGCCATTCTTGTCCGCACCCGTCCTTATCCTGCCGACCCGGAGTTCTACCGCCTGCATGATGCCAGGCCGGACGGAACCGTGGTCGCGCGTTATCGTGACCAGGATGTCTGCGACGTGGTGATAGACCCGGAGGGACGGCGTTATGTCTTCGCCGGCTTGGTGCCACGCCGGCGCGACGGCAATTACGATGTCAGCGGTCTGAAGGCGGGTGAAATGTTCATCGAGCCCGGCCTCATCTACCAGCTCATCCCGGTTCCGAAGCGTCTCTTCGCCTGAGCGGGCCATTGTCGCTGCGCCCCTCTGCCGCGCATGTCGTGCCGCTATATCGTTTCAAGGCGGCGACGATCAGGACGGCGATCACCACCATCAGCATCCAGGAGCTGATCTTGTTTGGGCCAACGATCGCCCAGTGTCGCATCTGCGCCGGGTAGATCCAGCCGCCGAAATAGGTGCCGATATTCTCGGCGATCCAGACGAACAGGCCGATCAGGACAAAGGAGAGCACAAGCGGCATGCGTCGCTCCCGGTCAAGCGCGGTGAAACAGACTCTGGTGCGGCCATAAAACAGGCAAAGCAGTGAGATGATCGGCCAACGTTGGTCCGGCAGGTAGTGGTTGGCGAAGAAGTTGCCATAGATCAAGGCGCCGAGAGCGAGACCAATCCAGGGCGGCGGAGCTTCCATCAGCCGCAACCGCAGCAGGCGCCAGGCCTGCATCACATAGCTGGCGACAGCGGCATACATGAAGCCGCTATAAAGCGGGACGGTGGCGATCCGGAAATAGGCCGGACCAGGATAGTGCCAGGAGGCGACGGTCGGGGAGGTCTTGAAGATCTCCAAGCCTAGGCCCAGCAGATGGAAGAGGGAAAGGACGGCCATTTCGCGCCAGCTCTCCAGCCTGCAGGCGATCAAGAGGAGCTGGATAGCGATGGCACCGAGAAAGAGCAGGTCATAGCGATACAGGCCGGGAACCTGCAGCTGCGCGGATATGATCAGGAGCAGCAGAAAGCTCCCAGCGAAGATGCAGGCGGCGGCCTGCTTCAGGCCGAAGGCCATGAATTCCAGGAAATATTCGCGGATGACGAAGCGCCAATCCGCTTCCGGGTGCGTTGCCTTACAAAACGCCGCCGGCGGCATATCCTGCGCCATGTCCCACCTGTCCTGCATCAGGTGGCAGACCCTGGACGGCAACTATGGGTTTCCCGCGGCAGGAATGTGGAGGAAAGACGAAATCGGCTGGACCACGATGATCCGGCCGATGTTTCTCAGTCGCGTCGCCGGGGGTGACGGGCCCGGCGATGAGTGTCAGGCTTCCAGCCAGACGAATTCGCCAATGCGGCCGTTGAACAGGCTGTCGATACCGCCGGTCTTGTAGCCCTTGACGGTGTTGGCGCGGGCTTCCAGCTCATCGGCGAAGACCGGGATGACGGCGCCGCCATTCTCATGCAGCAGACGCTGCGCTTCCCAGATATAGGATTTGCGCTTGGCAATATCGATTTCCGCCGCGGCATCGATCAGCAGCTTGTCGAACTTCTCGTCCTTCCAGGCGGTCTCGTTCCAGGGGGCATCCGACCGATAGGCGGCGCTGAGGATCTGCAGCGCACTGGAACGACCTTGCCAATATGATCCGGTGAAGGGGCGCTTCAGCCAGACATTCGACCAGAAGCCATCGGCGCCCTCGCGGTGCAGATCGATCTTGATGCCGGCCTTGGCGGCCGAAGCCTGATAGAGCTCGGCGGCATTGACGGCACCCTCATAGGTGACATCGGAAGCGCTGAGCGGCAGGAGCGTGCTGCCGAGATTGGCCTTGCCGGCATAGAACTTCGCCTTGTCGAGATCGAAGGCGATCTGCGGCAATTCGCTGTTGAAGAAGGGGTCGCTCTTCGGCACCGGATGGTCATTGCCGACCGTGCCGAAGCCATTGAACAGCGTCTTCAGGATCTGCTCGCGATCAATGGCATGCTTCAAAGCGAGGCGCAGATTGGGGTCGCTGAACGGAGCCGTATCGAGGCGGGCGGCAAAGATTGCGTGCCAACCGGTCGGCCCGGTCTCGACGCCGACATTGGGCGCCTGCTTCAGGAGATCGACAGTGCGGCGATCGGCGCGGTTGATGATATCGACTTGGCCGGCGATCAGGGCATTGGTGCGTGCGGCCCCATCGGCAATGAAGGTGATGTCGACGGAATCGACGAAGGCCCGGTCGGAGCGCCAGAAATTGGCAAAGCGCTCGCTATGGAAGCTAACGCCCGGCGTGTAGCTGCCGAAGACATAGGGGCCGGTGCCGACCGGCTTCGACCAATCGGTGAAGCCATTCGGCACCACCTTGAAATGGAAATCGCCGAGCAGGTTGATCAGTTCGGAATCGCCGCGGGAGAGGGTGATCGAGATCTGGCTGTCGGAGAGTTTGCGGACATCGGTAATATGCTTAGTCTGGCCGACCACGCCGGATTTCGACTCCCCGCGATGCAGGTTGATCGAATAGATGATGTCGTCGATATCGAGGGCCTTGCCATTGTGGAAGGTGACGCCCTTGCGCAGGGTCAGCACCCATTCCTTGGCGCCCGGCTTCACTTCCCAGCTCTCGATGACACCGGGGATCAGATTGTGGTTCTCATCGAATTCGACCAGGCTGCTGAAGACCAACGCGCCCAGGGTGATGACGCCGATATCGCCATAGGTGCGCGGATCGAAGCTGTCGCTCGTGCTGGCGCCGCCGATGCCGATCCGCAGATTGCCGCCCCGCTTCGGGGTATCCGCTTGCGCCGGGCTCAGGCCGATGATGTTGGTGGCAGCCACTGCGAGGCCAAGCGCGGTCGCGCCGGCGAAGAAATCGCGACGCGAGAGCCGGCCCGTGGCGAAGGCTTGGCGCAGATCGTTGAAGCTGGACATTATACTCTACTCCGATTGTAGGGATTGCCGTTGCCGCAACCTGCCCGGGAGACCGGGCTTAAACAATCGAGAAGAACTAGCGCGCCGCGCGAGAAAAACTTGCGGTCTTTCAGACGCGGCCGCCCGCTTACTTTTTCTTGCTGAGCTTCTTCAGCTTCTTTTTCAGCTTCTTGTCCGATGCTGCCTTGGCCTCCGGTGAAGGCCCGCGGCGATCACGTGGTGCCGCCGACTTTTCGGCATAGTCCATGGGACGTTTCGGGCGCTTTGGCCCGGAACCGTCATCGGATTTCTTGGCGAAGCGGTTATCCCGGTCATCGCGGCGCTTGGCCGGGCGCTCACTGGCGCCATGCGCCTCGTTGCGGCGCTCACCACGGTCCTGCCCTTCCCAGTCACGTCGGGGCCGCTCGCTACGCTCCTCGCGCGGTTTGTAGGGACGCGGGCGATCCGCGTTATCCCGCGCCGGGCGATCGCGATCGGGGCGGCCTCGATCAGCCCGGCCCCGGTCTTGCCCCCGCTCGGCGCCAGCGGCCTCAGCACCATCGGCGGGACGGCGCTTCGGATAGCCGGTCTTCTCGCGGCGCGGTGGCTTGCCGTCCTCGCGGTCGCGATCGCCGCGCGGTCCTTTTGACCATTTGCGCTCGCGCTCGCCGCTCTCGGCCGGCTGCGAACCATCATGCGGGGCGATGCGGACATCATTGTCCGGCGTTTCGGCAATGGCGGCAACGAAGCCTTCGGCGGCATCCTTGCTGATCTCGACAATGGTCTCGCGGTCGAAGATGCGGATGGCGCCGATCTCCTGCTTGGTGATCTTGCCGCGGCGGCAGAGCATCGGCAGGATCCATTTCGGATCGGCATTGGCATTGCGACCGGCGCTGATGCGGAACTGCACCATGTTCTCGCCGCCGCGGAATTCGCGCGGCACCCGTGGTTCTCGGGGCTCACGACCCTCGCGCCGATCACCGCGCTCATAGCCTTCACCGCGTGGCTTACGATCGCCGCGGTCTTCGCGCTGCGGGGCGATGAATAATTCCTCGGGTTCCGGCAGGCGCGCCCGGTAGAGCCGCGCCAAGGCGACGGCCAGCTGTTCCGGTGTGCGGCCATCCAGCAAGAACTGCGCGAGCGCGGTATCTTCCTCGCTCGCTGCTTCGCTCAGCACGGGATCCGCCAGCAGGCGTTCCTGATCGCGGGCGCGGATCGCATCGGGCAAGGGCGGATCTTCCCAGGTCGCCGTCACATTGGCGAGGCGTAGCAGGCCGTCGACGCGGCGCTGACGGGAATAGGGCACCATCAGGACACAGACACCCTTGCGGCCGGCGCGGCCGGTGCGGCCGCTGCGATGGAGCAGGGTTTCCTTGTTGTTGGGAATCTCGGCATGGATGACGAGGCCGAGATCGGGGAGATCGATGCCGCGGGCGGCAACGTCGGTGGCGACGCAGACCCGGGCATGGCCATCGCGCAAAGCCTGCAGCGCATGGCTGCGTTCGGCCTGGCTCAGCTCACCGGACAAAGCGACAACGTCGAAGCCGCGTTCTAGCAGGCTGCCATGCAGGCGACGAACCGATTCACGGGTGTGGCAGAAAATGATGCTGGCGCGGGGCTCGATATAGCGCAGCACATTGACCACGGCGTGCTCGATATCGCGCGGGCCGACGCGAATGGCGCGATATTCGATATCGCCATGGGCCTCGTTCTTCTTCAGCGTGTTGATGCGCAGGGCATCGCGCTGATAGCGCTTGGCGAGATCGGCGATCTCCTTGGCGATGGTCGCCGAGAAGAGCAGGGTGCGGCGCTCGGGCGGCGTCGCATCGAGGATGAATTCGAGATCCTCGCTGAAGCCCATATCCAGCATCTCATCGGCCTCATCCAGCACGGCGACGCGCAGTTCGGAGAGATCGATTTGGCGACGCTCGAGATGGTCGCGCAGGCGGCCCGGGGTGCAGACGACGATATGGCAG
>DATMUQ010000810.1:0-3341 GCA_035563795.1 Terriglobales bacterium
CTCGATCGCCTGCACGCCGGCAAAGATGCCGCCGCCGTAGTCGCTCTGTTTAAAACGCGGGACAATGGCATGGCGGATGATGAGATCGGCTGTGGCGTCGGGCAGCGGCCCTTCGGCGCCATAGCCGGTCTCGATCCGCAGCTCGTGTTCCTTCGGCGCCACCACCAGGACGATGCCGTTATTCTTGCCCTTCTGGCCGATCTGCCAGCCGCGCAGCAGGGTCAGCCCCCATTGCTCGATCGGATAGCCCTGCATATCGGGCAATGTCACAACGACGATCTGGGTGCCGGTCTTGGCCTCGTAGCGCGCCAGCTCGTCAGTCAGACGCTGTGCCGTTGCCCGATCCAGCACCGCTGCCTGATCGACCACCCGGCCCGTCAAGGCTGGCAGCGGCGGATCGGCCCAACCGGCATCACTGCGGATGCCGATGCCGCCAAGCAGCAGGACCAACAGGAGCAGTGGCCGGATCAAGCACAACATCGACGATCTGTCCTTACGGATTGGTGCTGCCGCCCGTATTGCCACCACTGTTGCCGCCAGTGCCGAAATCGACCTTGGGCACGGTCAGTGCCGCTTCCTCCGCCTGGAACTGCGCCATCTCCTTGGCATCGGGATAGAACATCGACTTCCACCAGCGGCCGGGGATGGTCCGCAATTCGGTGTTATAGACCCGCACCGCTTCGATGAAATCGCGCCGTGCGACGGCGATACGATTCTCGGTTCCTTCCAGCTGCGCCTGCAGACTCTGGAAATTCTCATTCGCCTTCAGATTGGGATACTGCTCGGAAACCACCATCAGCCGCGACAAGGCCGAGGTCAGCCCCGCCTGATTGGCCTGGAACTGCTGCATCGCCTGGGGATTGGTGAGAATATCGGTCGGCAACTGCATGGTGCCGACCTTGGCGCGGGCGCTCACCACCGCTTCCAGCGTGCTCTTCTCGAAATCTGCCGCACCCTTCACGGTGGCGACCAGATTGGGCACCAGATCGGCCCGGCGCTGGTACTGATTGAGCACGTTCGCCCAGGCCGCCTTCGCCTGCTCCTCATAGGTGGGAATATTGTTGACGCCGCAGGCGGTCAGCGACAGCAACATCGTGGCAGCCAGCACGCGGGTCAGAAAGCGGCGCAGATTCATGTCAATTCCTCGGCTAGATCTTCTCGCCTATCTAATCTGCTGCGACCGCTTTCGTAAACCGGGCGTGGTGACGCGGTCGGGCAAATTATCGTTGGACGGGCAGAGGAGATCACAAGATGACGGAGGTGATGGCCGGGTCGAATTCACCGGGAATAACCGCCACCAGCAATTTCTCGATCCGACCCTGGCCGGCACCGAGGGGAAAGATCAGGGTCTCTTCATCAAAGGTATGCTCGTCGATATTGCCGTTACGGCGATAACCGAGCGGCCGCTTCTTGCGCAGCACCTCGTCATAGGTCCAGCGGACGAAATCGACATAATCGGGCCAGGGCAGCTCGTCGAGATAGCGGCCGGTATAGTCAGTGCCCGACAGTTCAGCCAGCCGCGATCCGTCCAGGCGGAAATAATAGCGGCGGCCCGGCTGGGGTGACGTCCGGTTGCCCACTAGGCTGCCTCCTGGCGGCGTATTGGCAACCGGCAGGTCGATATCGATCACGTCAACCAGGGTGACGAAACCAAGAATGTAGCGGAAATCAACCGGATCGATATCGGCACGATCGGGAAATTGCCGGTCGCCGCATTTGTCTCGCCAATACTGATAGAGACGCGACAGGCGCTTGTCCTGGGCTTCGGCTGCCTCAAAGAGCTCGACCTGATCCTGCATTGACCAGCAGCCTCCATCGCCTCACATGAGGCGGTCAGTTGCCCGTGCCTTGATCACTTGCGTCGCCATGGAAGATCGTCGCTGCCGGTCGGCTCCGATGCACAAGTGCCAACGGCCCAGCCGTTCAGCGCGCACCTGCCCCTATGACAGCAACTCACCCCCTCTCCACTGGAACGCGAATGCGCACAAACGTCAAGCGGCCAGCTGCAAAAGCAGCTGGCCGCTTATCGGCATACAGGAGTGCGCGGTGAATAGACGCGCTAGAGCGCCGCGAGACGATCCATGGCAAGCTGCAGCTTGCTGCGCGCCTGCTCCATTTCGGCCAGCCGCTGGCGCTGCTCCTCGACCACTTCCGGCTTCGCCTTGGCGACGAACTGCTCGTTGCCGAGCTTCTTCGCCAGCTTCTCCGCTTCCGCCGCTGCCTTGTCGAATTCCTTCTTCAGGCGGGCGGTTTCCTGGGCGACGTCGATGACGCCGCTGAGCGGCATCAGGACAGTCGCCTCCTCGATGACGATCTGCGCCGCACCCTTCGGAGCCTCGCCCGCCAGCAAGGCGGCGCTGGAGGCGCGTGCCAGGCGGCAGATGAGGTCGTTGAAACGGGTCAGGCGATCAGCGGTCTTGGCATTGGCATCGCGCAGGATCAGCATCACCTGGGCGGCCGGTGGCACATTCATCTCCTGGCGCAAGGCGCGCACATCGCCGACCAGGCGAATGACCCAGTCGAGATCCGCTGTCGCCTCGGCATCGATCGCCTTCGGATTGATCACCGGCCAATCGGCCGAGATCAGGCGGCCGCTGCCGGCCAGACCCACCTGTTCCCACAGCTCTTCGGTGAGGAAGGGCATGAAAGGATGCAGGAGATGCAGCAACTGGCCCAGCACCCAGGCGGTGGTGGCACGGGTCTCGGCCTTGGTCGCCTCGTCGCCGGTCTGGAAGATCGGCTTGGTGAATTCCAGGTACCAGTCGCAGAACTCGCCCCAGACGCAGTGATAGAGGGCATTGGCGGCATCGTTGAAGCGATAGGCCGTCATCGCCTGCTCGACCGCCTGGATGGTGGCGGCAAGGCGTCCGACCATCCAACGATTGACGCCGTTCTTGAGGCTGACCGGATCGAAGCCTTCGACCGGCTTGCATTCATTCATCTGGCAGAAGCGCGTCGCGTTCCACAGCTTGGTCGCGAAGTTGCGATAACCCTCGACCCGGTTCTCCGACATCTTGATGTCGCGACCCTGCGCCGCCAAAGCGGTCAGGGTGAAGCGCAAGGCGTCACAGCCGAACTTGTCGATGAGGTCCAGGGGATCGATCACATTGCCCTTGGACTTCGACATCTTCTGGCCGTGCTCGTCGCGCACCAAGGCATGGATATAGACCGTGCGGAACGGCACATCGCCCATGAAATGGATGCCCATCATCATCATGCGGGCGACCCAGAAGAAGATGATGTCGAAGCCGGTGACAAGGACATCGCCCGGGTAATAGCGGGCGAGCTCCGGTGTCTGCTCCGGCCAGCCCAGGGTCGAGAACGGCCACAAAGCGGAAGAG
>DATMUQ010000811.1:0-3568 GCA_035563795.1 Terriglobales bacterium
AGCAGGCCGAGGGCCTGCTCGAGCCAGGCCGGACTGCCGGCATAATGTCGCCCTTCAGCATCGACCACGGTCGCGGAGACGACGAGATCGCCGGTACGCAATGCGGGATCGAGGCCGCCGGCGATACCGAAGCTGACGAGACCGCGGACACCTTCGGCGATCAGCGTATCGATCTTGCGCCGCGTCACCTCGGCCTGGCCGCCGCCGCTGATGACACGCAGCGGCAAGCCGGCGACCAGCCTCGCTTCCGATTGCAGCCCTGTTACCACCCCAAGCGTCATGGCTGCTGGCACGGGATCACATCCCATACATGACGGTCTTGTCGTTGCCTTGCTGCAGGTTGCGATAGCGTGCCATGGCCCAGAGCGGGAAGAAGGCCCGGTAGCCGTGATAGCGCAGGTAGAAGACGCGCGGGAAACCGACCGCGGTATAGGCCTCTTCCTGCCACGAGCCGTCCTTGTCCTGGGTATCCACCAGATAGCGCATGCCTGCCGCCACGGCCGGATGCTCGACCTCGCCCGCCGCCATCAGCCCGAGAACAGCCCAGGCGGTCTGCGAGGCGGTTGATTCCTCGCCCTCGCCACGCGGCTTGTCATCCCAATAGGAAGCGCCGTCTTCGCCCCAGCCGCCATCATCACGCTGCTTGGTAATCAGCCAGTCGACCGCCTTGCGCATCGCCGGATGATCGCCCGGCAGGCCGATCGCGTTGAGCGCACAGAGCACCGACCAGGTGCCGTAAACGTAGTTGGTGCCCCAGCGTCCGAACCAGCTGCCATCCTCTTCCTGCTCGTCCAGCAGATAGTCGACGGCGGCCTTCACCTTGGGATGATCGGTCTTGTAGCCAAGCTGTGCCAGCATGCCGAGGCAGCGGGCGGAGACGTCCGCGGTCGGCGGATCCAGCAAGGCGCCGTGATCGGCGAAGGGAATATGGTTGAGGTACTGGTAGTCATTGTCGGCATCAAAAGCGCCCCAGCCACCATTCTTGCTCTGCAGGCCGAAGATCCATTCGACGGCACGGTCGATCTCCGGCTTATATTTGTCGTGGTCGAGCCGGTCGAGCGCCATCACGACGACCGCTGTATCATCGACATCGGGATAATGCGGGTTGTTGTATTGGAAGGCCCAGCCGCCCGGACGCACACCCGGCGCCCGCACCGCCCAGTCGCCGACCACATCGAGAATCTGCCGGTCCTTCAGCCAATCCGCCGCCGGGCCGACACGCTTCGCAAAGTCGCCGCCGGCTTCCAGCATGGCATGGCTGACGAGGCCAGTATCCCAGACGGGCGAGAGACAGGGCTGGCAATAGGCGCGGTCGCCATGCACCACCATCAGCTTCTCGACCGATTGCTTGGCGATGACGAGATCCGGATGATCCTTGGGATAGCCGAGCAGCTCGAACATCATGACGCTGTTGGCCATGGCCGGATAAATCGCGCCAAGTCCGTCCTCGCCATTCAAGCGCTCGGTGACAAAGGCCACCGCCTTATCGACAGCGCCCTGGCGGGTTTTCGCCGGAAAGAACCGGTCGACCCGCTGCAGCACCCGGTCGACATTGCGGAAGAAGACCGCCCAGGCTCCCTTGCGGTTCATGTTGTACCAGTTGGTCACCTGCTCAGGCGGGGTGACGAAGAGTTCCTGCACGCCGATGCCGCGCGGATTCTTGGCCAGCGGCTTCTTGGCCATCAAGACCAGCAGCGGCACAATCACGGTACGCGACCAGTAGCTCACCTTGTCGAGATGAAACGGGAACCAGCGCGGCAGATGCATGATCTCCACCGGCATGACCGGCACTGCGCGCCAGGGTACCTGGCCGAACAAAGCCAGCTGGATCATGGTGAAGACGTTGCAGGTCTGCGCCCCGCCATGGGCCAGGATCGCCTCACGCGCACGGCGCATATGAAGGGAATCGATATCCTCGCCGCAGATCTTCAGCGCGTAATAGGCCTTCACACTGGCGGAGATGTTGAAATCACCGCCATGAAACAGCGGCCAGCCGCCATGCTCGCCCTGGATCGATTTCAGATAATTGACGATGGGCGGTTCGATCGCCGGATCGACTTCATCCAGAAAGTGCTTCAGCAGGATATATTCAGCCGGAATGGTGGCGTCGGCCTCCAGTTCAAAGACCCAATGCCCGTCGGCCTGCTGGCGCCCCGCGAGAGACTCGGCCGCCGCATTCACGCCTTGCTCGACGCGTTGCAGCAGATCCGGCGCGACAGCAGCGCTCTTCTCTGAGGCAAGTCCAAGACTGCTCATTTCTTCATTTACCAATCGATTTATCGCAAAGTTGCCGCACAATGCTGGAATTTCCGTTTTATTTCAAGCCGTTCACATCCTCTTGAACAGCTCCTCAGGCAGCACTCTGCGCCTCAAAGAAGGCACGCCAACACATTGAAACAAAATAATATTCCTCTTAACACCCTGTTTACCTATCGCGCCGCAAAATCCTGGCCACAGCAGATGTAACCTTTTGCTATCCCTCGGGCACGGCTGGCGACCGAGGGTGGGTTGGGATTTCGTGCCCGGATTCGGCCAATACGTGTCGACCAAATTGTCTTACCGCCTGGTGGCCATCGTCATGCTCTGCGTGCTGGTGGCCAGCGGACCGGCCACGATCGGCTTCTATTTGTTCAGCCGCGAAACCGCGATCGACGACGCCGCCCAGCTGATCGCCTCCATCACCAACAACAAGGTCTATACGCTGGACGCGGAGCTGCAGCTGGCGCGCCACAGTCTGGAGAAGTTCCGCAACCATTTGTCCAATGCCCTCGTCCCGACGCCTGATGCGCAGGACGCCACCGATTTCTACGCAGAGATGGCAGCTCAGCCTAACGGCATGCTGACCAATGACCGCGCCAAGTTCGACGGCCGGCGCGAGGCCGGCATCTTCATCAACCCGATGGAACCGCCGGATGCCTTCATGCGCTCGGTCTATGTCCGGGCCCAGCGGATGATGACGGTCTATGGCTCCGCCGTTGTCCCCCCGTTTGACTCGCTGTGGCTGTTGACGCGCAAGCGGTCAGAAGTCGTCTATATGCCGCGGCTGCCCAATCTTATCTATCGCGCCCAGCCGAGCGACGATTTTTCCGCGACCGAATGGCTGACCCTGGGCGATCCCGCCACCAATCCGCTCCGCCAAGTGCGCTGGACCCGCGCCAATTACGACTTTGTCTCCTGGTCCTGGGTGGTCAGCGCCGTCCTGCCGATCGATTTCGGTGACCAATGGATCGGCAATATCGGTCATGACATCGAGATCGGCGACCTGCTCAGCCAGCTGACCCGCAATGACAGTTTCAAGGGGACCGAGCATTTCCTGATCGGCAAGAACGGCGAGCCCATCCTGGTCGGCCATTGGCAGGAAGCCTTGCAAGCCGGCACCTTGACGATGGAAGACAAGCAGGAAATGCACAATGTCATTGCCTCGCTGCGGCAATACGCACCTGCCGACCCGCAGACCGCCACGATCCACCGCTTCGGCGTCTCCGGCATGAGCAGCATCGTCGTTTCCGCCTCGATCTCGGAAACCGGCTGGACCTATTACCGGGTGGTCTCGATCCCCAGCATCGTC
>DATMUQ010000812.1:0-6233 GCA_035563795.1 Terriglobales bacterium
AGCGGTTGTGCTTGACGCTGCTGCCATGATCGGGCGCAATGGCGCCGGTCATGCGCAGGAATGATCGCAATATGCTGCGCAGGGCCACTGCACATAAGACGACTAGCACCATGGACGACCAGGGCCGTAGCGACAGCATGACTATCCTCTATGCCGGCGATGCCGACGAAGCCGATCAATGGCTCAATGCCGTGCGCGAGATCGATCCCGGGCTGAACTTCCGCTGCTGGCCGGAGACCGGTCCGACGGATGAAGTGGACTTCATCATCGTCGGCGGCGGGTTGCGGGGAGAATTTCCGCCCTTTCCCGCGCTGCGCGGCATTCAATCGACCTGGGCCGGCGTCAATCATCTGATGCAAAGCGCCAGCCTGCCGGCCGGCGTGCCGGTCGCCCGCATGGTCGATGACGGCCTCACCTGCAGCATGACCGAATATCTCGTCTTCCAGGTCTTGGATCATTTCCGCCAGGGGCCGCTGCTGCGCCAGGCGCAAGGTGAGCAGCGCTGGCTGGAAGGGCTGCAGGCCCGGCGTGGCACTGTCGGCATCATGGGCCTGGGTGCCCTGGGGCTGGATGCGGCGCGCCAATTCACCGCCCTTGGCCTCAGCTTGCGCGGCTGGAGCCGCACGCCAAAGACGGTGCCGGATGTCACCTGTTTTGCCGGGGCCGAGCAGTTGCCCGATTTTCTGGCCGGCTGCGATCTCCTCATTTGTCTTTTGCCGCTGACGCCGGAAACCCGCGGCATCCTCTCAGGCGCGTTGCTGGCGCAATTACCGCAGGGTGCGGCCTTGATCAATGCCGCCCGCGGACCGCATCTGGTCGACGAAGATCTCATTGCCGCGCTCGATAGCAATCATCTGTCGCGTGCCGTCCTCGACGTCTTTCACACCGAGCCCTTGCCAACCGATCATCCTTTCTGGCGCCATCCGCGCATCACGGTGACGCCGCATATCGCAGCGATCACCCGGGCCGGCACCGGTGCCGCCTTGATCGTCGAGAACTATCGGCGGGCGCTGGCCGGGCAGGAGCTCGTTAACCAAGTCGATCGCCAGCGCGGCTACTGAAGGCGGATGGCCGGTGCGATCGGCGCATCGAAGCCAACACAGGACATGTGATTTTTTATAGAAGAATGCGTTATTGGGTTGGCTGTCCTGTGTTTGCGCCGCTGCCTTAACGCCTGCTTAAGGCGCCACTTCCTAGACTTATCTCGTGACCGAACCAATGCCGGCAGATCGCCGGGCGAGCATGGCGCAAGGCGGCTTTGCCTGCCTTCCGGCTTGCCGAATTTGGGAGCGGGAACGATCAGGGAGACCAGCCCCGGGTGATCAGGCGACATCATCTGATTGAAGAGGCCAAAGCGGAACTCGACCTTGCTTACGAGGAGGTGAAGCGGGCCGAGAAAAGCGTGATGGATCTCGAATTCGAATATAACGAGCGGATGAAAGAGATCCCGTCCGGCTCTTCAGAGTTTCTCGCCCTCAATCAGGAAAAAGAGAGCAAGCAGGAAGCCTTCACGCTGGACTCTCTCTATGAGATGCAGAACCAGAGTGCGCAGCGCTTCGCCATGGTCAGCGCCAGTTTCGCCATCGTCAGTTCGGTCACCGACGAGCATATGAGCATCGACCTCATCCGCCGCATCATGTTCCGCGAAGAGTTCCTGCGCCGGCACAAAGTCGAGATCGAAAAATCGATACGGGAGTTTCACCGCGGCCTGCGCGAATATATGCGCAAGGACAGCAACGAGACGGCCGATCAGCAGGTACGGCAGAACTGGTCCAGGCTCGAGGAGCTGGCGGCGCGCCAATCCAGTGAGATCGACGCGATCGCCTCGTAGTGCTTGCTAGGCTTGGCTCTTACGCCTTCGCCAGACCGCGCCGATAACTCTCCATGCGTTCCAGCATCAGCATGATGTGCTGGCCGCGGATCGTGCCGACGGCCTTGAAATCCTGTTTCTCCAGCGCCTGCAGGGTGTCGTCCACTTCCTGGAAGAGATATTGAACCTCGCGCCGCAGGTCTTCCGACTGCATCCAGCTATACCAGTAGCGGTCCGTCTGGTGATACATGACGTCGATGAAGTGCCGTAGGAAGCTGTTGCCGATCACGCGGTTGACGACGGCATAGAACTGGTCGCAGAGCTGCGTATACGTGCCGATCACCGGCTCGGCCTTGGCGTCGCGCATCTCCTTGATGTTGTCGCGGATTCCTTTGATCGCCTCGACATCGGCCGGGGAGAGCGGCTGCGGCGACAAGTCACCGATCAAGCCCACCAGATGCAGGCGCAGGCGATACATGTCTTCCAGCTCGCGGTCGGCGATCTCGGTCACCCGTACACCGACCCCGTTCTTGACCTCGATCAGCCCTTCTGCACCCAGGCGGTGCAGCGCCTGGCGGACGGGTGTGCGGCTGACACCGAATTCCTTGGCGATCTCGACTTCCGTCAAGCGGCTGCCCGGCGCGTAGATGCTGGTGCCGATCCGCTGGCGAAGGATCTCATAGACCGCGTTGGCATTGTTTCCGTGGGAAAGGGTGGCGCGGCCGTTGGTATGTGCCGGCTGGCGGGATCCGGCATCGGTGCCGAGATCATGACTTTTATTCGACATGCGTCCTCTTGAATTCCCGGAGCCGTTTGACGGCTGCTCCCGCTTATCTGTAGGGGCTTGTGGGCATTGTAACAAGCGTCCAACAAATCCAGCGTTCTCCATATGTTAGCGATATCGGTGCGGTCCTGCTTGGGGAAAATGACAAATCCGCGTCGGTGACGGGCGCCGGCACCGCAATTGTTGCAGCGCGGCGGCTAGAGGTGCCCGGTGGATGGAAACCATAATCCCCGTGCTTATACGTTTCTGACCCGGATCTGGTTCAGTCGAACGGCGCATGCGCTCGCAGCCGGGGTGATCTGAAGCAGGGTGAGGCTGGAGCCCGTCTGGTCGGCACAGCGGAACCGGTATGGGGGAGCAAGCGCTTGAAGCGGCCAGCCAGGAAAGCGGGCCTGCCAAGGGAAGACATCGACCCCGGCCCAATGATCGCATTTTATGAAACTGGAGAGTTCGAAGATCCCGGTATGCCCTGTTGTGGCCAGCATTCTTCACGAAGATGTCAGGCAGCAATCGTGACATAACGCACTGCCAAAGATGTCCATCTTTCTCTATATTTCCCCGGTCACAAGGATGTCTGGGGGCTTCGCGCGACAACCGGTCTCGGAGATGTCGCAATTTGTAGCTGAAGCCATCGTGAAGCTCCGGATATAATGGAACGTGACAATTGATCGGCCTGGCCGCGCGATCGCCGCTAGCGGCCGCCGATGCTGAGAAAGGGACTGGAAATGAAGCGTTTAGGTATGGTTCTTGTGGCCAGCCTCGGGATTGCGGGATGCGCGCAAAGCTATCAGCCCGTTGTCGATACCAAAGGTGTCGATACGGGGCGCTACCAGCAGGATCTCTACGAATGCCGGCAATATGCCGAACAGGTAAGCCCGGCGGGTAATGCCGCGGTCGGCGGCGTGGCCGGTGCGGCGGGTGGTGCGGCGCTCGGCGCCATTGTTGGCGCCTTCACCGGCAGTGCCGGTACGGGCGCAGCGATCGGTGCTGCGACGGGCGGTGCTGTCGGTGTCGCCGGCGGCGCCGGCAAGGGCGTCAATGACCAGCAGCGGATCATCGACAATTGCCTGCGCGGTCGCGGCTATAGCGTGCTGAACTAAGCCGATCGTTCGTCTGATAGAAACCCGCCCGTGGCCTGATGCCGCGGGCGGGTTTTTTATTTTCGCACCCCTTCTTGGCTTGCCTGCGGCAGAAGCCGCCGCTCGCCGACACCGTAAAGATTTCTAATTGCGGCTGAGGCTGCGGCGCGGCAAGGTGAACCAGAAAAAGATGCAAGCAGGCCCCCATGTTCGATCTCAGCCGAGACGTCATCATCATCACCGGAGCCTCCAGTGGCCTCGGCTGGCATTTCGCCAAGACGCTGGTCAATGCCGGGGCGCGGGTCGCTTTGGTGGCCAGGCGCCATGAGAGGCTGCAGGAACTGGTGGCTGAATTGCCGAGCGGGCGGGCAATGGCGATCGCCGCCAATATCGCCGACCGTCCGACCATCGTCGACATTGTCGCCAGTGTCACCCGCGAGATCGGCGCGCCGACCATTCTGATCAACAATGCCGGCATCGCCGACCACCAGCTGGCGCTGGAGCTCACCGAGGCAGACTGGCATCACGTGCTCGACACCAATCTCACCGGCGCCTGGGAGCTGGCACAGCTTTGCGCCAAGTCCTGGGTGGCCGAGAACCAGCCGGGCAACATCATCAATATCGCCTCGATCCTCGGTCAGCGCGTTGCGGGTCGCAGCCTGCCTTATGCCGTCTCGAAGGCGGGTCTCATCCAGATGACCAAGGCGCTGGCGCTGGAATGGGCGCGCCATCAGATCCGCGTCAATGCCTTGGCGCCGGGCTATATCGAAACCGACCTCAATCGCGACTTCTTCGCGACCGAGGCAGGCGATGCCTTGATCAAGCGGATCCCGCAGCGTCGCCTCGGCAAGCCAAGCGATCTCGACGGCGCCCTGCTGCTGCTCTGTTCAGAGGCCTCCAGCTACATGACCGGCAGCGTCATCACCGTCGATGGCGGCCATCTCAATTCCAGTCTGTGAGGGGAGACCGATGGATTTCTCGCTCTCTGCCGAAACCCGCGACCTCTGCCGCCGTATCGATGCCTTCCTGGAGGCGCATGTCCTGCCGCTGGAAGCCGATCCCGCCAGCTTTGGCGAAGGCGAGCATATCCGCGAGGATCTGCTGCAGGATCTGCGGCGGAAGGCGCAAGCGGCGGGCCTCTGGTGCTTCCAGATGCCGCGTGAATTGGGTGGGCTCGGCCAGTCTACCGTCGGCATGGCGGCCTGCTATGAAGCCGCCGGCCGCTCGATCTTCGGCCCGGCCATCTTCAATGTCGCGGCGCCCGATGACGGCAACATGTTCCTGCTGAACAAGGTAGCGACGGCGGCGCAGAAAGAGCGCTGGCTGATGCCGATCATCCGTGGCGAAAAGCGCTCGGCATTGGCGATGACCGAGCCGCATCCCGGTGCCGGCTCCGATCCGGCCGGCATGATGCTGACCCGGGCGGAGAAGCGTGGTGACCGCTGGGTGGTGCATGGCCATAAGTGGTTCATCACCGGCGCCGGCGCGGCGCAGACGTTCATCCTGCTGGCGCGCACCTCGGATGATCCGCGTCGCGGCCTGACCGCCTTCCTGTTCGACCGCGATCAGCCCGGCTGGCGCATCGAGCGGCGCATCCCCATCATGGGTCCCGAGGAACATGGCGGCCATTGCGAGCTGATCTTCGACGGCTTGGAAATCCCCGACGAGAACCGGCTGATGGGCGAGGGTGAGGGCATGAAGGCGGTGCAGATCCGCCTCGGCACCGCGCGCCTCACCCATTGCATGCGCTGGCTCGGCATGGCGAAGCGGGCGCTGGAAATCGCCACTGACTATGTCGACGAGCGCCAGAGCTTCGGCCGCAAATTGATCGAGCGGGAAGGCGTCCAGTGGATGCTGGCGGATGCGGCGATGGCGATCGAGACCGGGCGGCTGCTCACCATGCAGGCGGCCTGGAAGCTGGATCAGGGCGGCCAGGCGCGCAAGGAAGTCTCGATGGCGAAGATCGTCGTCGCCGATACCTTGCACAAGGCGGTCGATACGGCGATCCAGCTCTGCGGTGCGCGCGGCTATTCGCGCGATACGCCGCTGGAATGGATGTATCGCTATGCCCGCCAGGCCCGACTTGTCGATGGCGCCTCCGAAGTCCATAAAATGGTTCTCGCCCGGACATTGGTCGAGGAAGGCCGCGATTTCTGGTCCTGGTCTTGACGATGTCTCACCAAAGGCAAAGCGGCGAACCGGCGTGAAGTAGGGAGTAACAGCTTGAGCATTCTGCAGCATCGCACGGCCCTGATCGATTTCATTGCCCGCCAGGCAGGGGGCAAGGTGATCGAGCTCGAGATCGACGGCAAGCTCGGCGGCGGCGCCATCCAGGAGAACTGGTCATTGTCGCTGGAACTCGACGGCGGCCCCCATGCCGGCAAGCACGCTCTGGTTCTTCGCACCGATGCGGCCACCGGCATTGCTGAGAGCCGCTCACGGGTACAGGAATTCGCACTGATCAAGGCGGCGCATGAAGCAGGCATGACCGTGCCGGAACCGCTGTGGCTCGATGAGAGCGGCACTGTCATCGGCAAGCCCTTCACCATCCTGCGGCGTC
>DATMUQ010000813.1:0-4600 GCA_035563795.1 Terriglobales bacterium
TATGAAATTGCCCATGACCCGGAGATGCGACAGATCATCCGCTCCGGTGCCGCACGCGCCGAAGCCGCCTATGCCTTTTCCGTTCATCTCGATGTCGCTGGCCTTGCGCCCGGCCGCCCCTATTGGTTCCGTTTCATCAGCGGCGAGGCCGTCAGCCCGATCGGCCGGGCCGTTACCCTGCCGGCGGCAGACACCGAAGCGCCGATTGCCCGGATCGGCGTGGCGTCCTGCGCCAACTTCGAACGCGGTTATTTCAGCGCTTACCGGCACCTTGCAACCGAAACGCCCGACCTCGTGGTGTTCCTTGGCGACTATATTTATGAAAATGCGCATCATGACGGTGTCCTTCGCCGCCATAGCGACGGGGTCGCGGCCACTACCCTGGCCCAGTACCGCCGCCGGCACGCCCAATACCGTCTCGATCCCGATCTGCAGGCCCTGCATGCCAGCGTGCCCTGCCTGATCACCTGGGATGACCACGAAGTCCAAAACGACTATGCCGGCGACTGGTCGGAGACCTTCGACGATCCGGCGAGCTTCCGGCGTCGACGGGCTGCTGCCTATCAGGCCTTCTATGAGCATATGCCGCTGCCGGCTTCGTCCCGGCCGCATGGCCCCGATATGCGCATCTATGGCAGCACCGGCATCGGTGACCTCATCAACATCCAGCTGCTGGACGGCCGGCAATATCGCAGCCGCGAGGCCTGCTACGGTCCGGTCGATGGCGGCGGTGGCCATATGGAGACATTGCGCCACTGCCCGGAACTGGCGGAACCGTCACGCAGCCTGCTCGGCCTCGAACAGGAAGCCTGGCTTTATGACCAGTTGCAGCAGTCACATGCACGCTGGAACATCATTGCCCAGGATGTGCTGATGGCGCCCTTCCTCGAGGCGCAGCCCGCCCCGGAACATGGCTTCGGTTATGCCACGGATCGCTGGGATGGCTATCCCGCCGCCCGGCAGCGCCTCATGCAACATATCCACGCTGCACAGCCCGCCAATCCAGTGGTCATTTCCGGCGACATCCATTCCTTCTGGGCCAATGACCTGCATCTCGACCCGCGCGATACCGCGTCCCCCTTGGTCGCGCATGAATTCGTCGGCACTTCGATCACCTCGCATGGTCCCGACTACGCTGCCCTGATGCGCAACATGCCAGACAATCCACAGATCCGCTTCTGCGACAGCCGGCAGCGCGGCTATATGCTTCTGGAGATCGAGCGGCAGCATCTGACGGCGCATTTCCGCACCGTCTCCGATGTCACCGATCCACAGGCAAGCCTTGCCACCCTGCGCAGCTTTGTCATCGAGAATGGTGCACTGGGATTGCAAGGCGCCTGAGCCGGAATCGATCCAGCTCTAGGCAGCCCCTTTCTCGACGCAATTCCCTGCCTGCAAAACGGCGCCCAAATCCTGCGACTTCATCTCGCCCGCTAGAAATGTCTCGAGCGTGATCTGGTTGCAACTGCGCGCCGTCAGCAGATGACCTGCGGGCAATGGTCGCCATTGATTATCGACCATGTCGAGCGGCTCGGATACCACCATCAGGCCATCCTCGACACAGCCGTAGTAGAGCGACGGAGGTTCGGCATCGCTGGCGAAGCGTACCGCCCAGACCGTCTCGCCATCGGTCAGCGACGCAGTCATGCGCAGCGGCTCCTCGACCTTCTGCGCGGCCATGACATCGAGAATATGTGCCGTCATGCGCCGCAGGGCGGTTGGCGGATCCTGTTCCAGGCCGAAATGAAAGAGCAGGTAGAACATCAGCTCACTATCGGTCGTCCCCTCGCGGCAAGGATAGAGCTCATCGGGGATCAGCATGTCGAGCGCCCGCCTGACGCGCTCATAGCCACCGATCTGGCCATTATGCATGAACATCCAGCGACCATGGGCGAAGGGATGGCAGTTGGCCCGCGTCGTCGCCGTGCCGGTCGAAGCGCGCACATGGGCAAAGAACAGGCGCGCTTTCAGCTGATGCGCGAGGCTCTTCAGGTTGCGATCATTCCAGGCAGGCAGAATCTCATGATAAGTCCCGGGACGCGCGTGATCGGCATACCAGCCGAGCCCGAAGCCGTCGCCATTGGTGGAAACCCGCGCCTGCCGTGCGTGCAAGCTTTGCCGGATCAGTGAGTGCTCGGGTTCGAAAAGCAGCTTTTCCAGGTAAATGGGAGCCCCGCTATAGGTGAGCCAGCGACACATTTCCGGTTTCTATCTCCTGATGCTCCCGGCCAGTCCTATGTGGCGGGTGTCACTCAATCGCCACTGCGGGAGTGCTTCACCATGCCCTCCTTCCGCTGCGGCGCAACTCAACTTTTTGTTGCCCGTCGATCTAGCCAGGCGCCGGACTTCTGCGGCAGACCAACCAGATCCCGGCCATACTGAATGATTGTCAGGCCGCGATATTACCGAAAGGTTTATGCGGGAACCGGCGGAAACGGCGGATTTACCGCATTCCTAGACGCGACAGCCGATCTGCTCTTGTCTCCATGGCGGAATTTGGCGCAACATGATCGTCGTGCTGATTGCGGGTGACATCGGCCGCGGTTCGGGCGGGCCCCGACCGCCAGGGGCATTTGCAAAGCGGGCCCGAACGGGCGCCGCTGAGAGCAGAACCAGAGCATCGTCAATTTGGCTCGGTCAGCACAGCCTGTGATCGATAGTCGGAAGGAGGCAGAAATGCCGCTCAGACGTCGTCCGATGCCGCATCGCCGCCGCGACCCTCAGGATGAGGCTGTACTTGCAGCCAGCGCCGCGGTGCATTCGATGATCGCGCTGATGCACCATACCGGCGGCGTGCCGCAGGGTTTGTGGCGCGATCCCTATGCGCTTGGTTTCATCTATTGCATCGTCGGTGGCTTTTCGATTCATGCCGGCACCGAGGAAGACGAACTGACCGACGTCATCACCGACAGTTTCACCGAGGTGGCCGGCGCTGACGGCACCGACATCCTGCTCTGCGCCATCGATCTCATGCTGGACGAGGATGCGGATTTCATCGCCGGATTGCAGGCGGGCGATAAGGTCGTGGCAGTGGCCCTCGGATATCCCGACTATGACAAGGATGCCGATGTCATCGATGCCCGCAAGCAGGGGAGCGATCTGACCGGCGACATGTCGGAATGGAAGACGGCGGAAGCGGCCGGCCTGATCCATCCCGATGAAGCGGCCGTGCTCTACCTGCAGCAGCGTCTCTTCTGCCATGAGGTGCGCCGGCGCCTGCGCGTCTCCCGGCTGCATTGACGCACCTTCCCCGGGCAAGTTGCGGGCAAATTGGCCTCGGAACCGGATCGGTCATCTGACGTAAAAAAGTAAACAACTGTTAACAAACCCCTCCTAACATTCCCTCTGCAAAAATCAAAACGGCTGGGATGCTTGATGCACAACCAGGACCGCCAAGGGAGGAGTGGCTTGCTTCACGCGCTGAAGACCGGTGGCTGCACCGCCCCGGACCGGAGACTGTAATCATGCAATCGGCACCGGGCCTGTCGCATTGTCCCATGTCGCGCCCTCGGGTAAGGCCATGCAACGCCTCGGCTTGATCGCCGTCCTATTTGCCTGCCTGCTGTCGATCGCCAGTGGCAAGGCGGCAGTGGCGGCCGATGTGAAGCTGGCGACCCTGGATTGGCCGCCTTATACCAGCCCGACCCTGCCGCAAGAGGGCATGGTCTCGCAGATTCTTGCACAGGCCGCAGGGGATTCCGGCTACAGCCTCGGTTTCGGTTTCTTTCCCTGGGTCCGGGCGATGCGGATCGGCCGCGACGATCCCAATTATGTCGGATATTTTCCTGCTTATTGGACACCGGAACGGGCACAAAGCTGCAATTTCAGCGAGCCGATCGGCATCGGCCAGGTCGGTCTCGTGCAGCAGCGCGATGATCCCATCACCTGGCAGCAGCTGACGGATCTTTCATCGCTCACAATCGGTGTCACCGCCGGCTATTCCAATGGTTCCACTTTCGATGCCCTGGTTGCCGACGGCACATTGCATGTCCAGCCGGCACCGGCCGATATCGACAATCTCCGTATGGTGGCCCGCGGCCGGATTCGTGTCGCGGTGATCGAAAAATCGGTCTTCGACTATAGCCTGCTCACCGACCCGGATCTGCATCGGCAGCGGGAGGATCTGGCTTTCAATTCTCATCTGATCGCCCAGCTGCCCCTCTATGTGTGCTTTAAGAAGACGCCAGAAGGTGCCAGGTGGAAAAAGATCTTCGATGCCGGCCTCAGCAAGATCAATCTCATCGAGGCACAGCGGGCCTATCTCGCGACCCTGGTCGCTGGCGAATAAGACTACCAACCTAGCGCCTCCAAATGCTGTATATCGCTTACTCTCACCCCCTCAGGCGCCGTTGCCACGGCCAATCACCCGATCCCGCCTAAAGAATTGATTCATTCTTGCCAGCCTAATCTTTTAGCCAGGCATCCTTGTTCCGATGGGCGATCGGAACAATGCTGAAAGGAAGATGGCGGTCCGGTTGTGAAAACAGGTATCGACCACAGCAGCGATCCCGGCTTCCTCAATACCCTCTGGGGGAAGAGTTCGATGCTGCTTGCTTCGGCAAACCGCCTCAAGACCAGCGGAACGCGGCTCGTCTTCGCC
>DATMUQ010000814.1:0-7710 GCA_035563795.1 Terriglobales bacterium
ATCGGGCGAGGCCGCGGCCCTGCTTGTGCAGTCCCGCCCCTGCAACCCCGCCGGTGCCGACGATTTTACCGTTATTTGTTAACCCTTGCCCGCTAGACTTTCCGCCGAGATACGGGGAAGCAGCATGGCGATTGAGCTAAGCATCGGGAAAAAGCGATCAGCGCTGTCAGGGGCCGGCCAGCCAGCCGTGAAGGTCACGGCAATATCGAGCCGCCGGCGATGAAGCCAAACCGAGAAAGTCGGGCTCTCGCAACCGGCCGAGGCACCGAAGCTCCTCTTGCCATGATCGACCTGAACGAACGGCTCCACTGGTGGCTGTTTGCCGCAGCCTATCTTCTGGCCGTCCTTGTCACCATCTGGTCGCGCTGGCACGGTCCGCTCAACCATGATGTCTCCTGGCTCATGGTCGCCGCCGAGAGATGGCTGGACGGCGCCCGTTATGGATCCGGCATCGTCGAAATCAATACGCCGGCAGCAATGCTGCTGTATTCGCCAGCAGTCTGGCTGGGCAGGTTGAGCGGCTTACCGGCCAGCCACCTCGTCGATCTTTCGCTTGCCCTCGTTGCGCTCTGGGCCGCCGTTCTGGTCGGCCGGAGTACGTCACAGATCGCTGGCGCATCGGCCTTGTCGCGCCGCGCTTTGGTGAGCAGCACACTCGTCTATGCGGTTCTTGCCTTCTATCCGGCGGACGATTTTGCGCAACGTGATCATTTCGTCGCCGCCCTTCTCCTGCCCTATGCCGTGATCAGAATGGGCGCCCCGCAGGGATCTTGCCGTCGTCTGGATCAGGTAGCAGCAGCGATTTCGGTGGCCCTCGCACTCTGTATCAAACCGCAATACCTGGTCATCCTGGCGGTCATCCTGGTGGTCAGCTTGAGACGACATATGCGCCAATGCCGGAACAGCAGACAGGCCTGGCTTGAGACCTTGTGGTCATCTGATCTGCCGCTGATCGTCGCCATCGGATTGCTCTATATCGGCCTCGTTTACTTTGCCTTTCCTGATTGGCTGGCGATGGTGTGGCGTCTGAAGGTTCTCTACGGCATCTATAGCTCGCCCTTTCTTCAAGTCGCCGGAGGTACCGTCATCTATATGATCCCGATGGCGATCGTTGCCACGGCCCTGTGCTTTCCGTTGCCGGAACGCGGCTATCTGAGAGACGGTTTGCTGCTGGCCGTTGCGGTCGTGTTGCTAGTATTTGTCGAGCGCAAACCCTGGTCGTATCATTTCCTGCCGATCATGCTTTTCCTTGGCACCGGTGCCGTTCTGACATTCGTCGGGTCATTGCCCGCTTTGGCACGCCTTAGCTCGCACCCGGCGGCAATCGGCCTGGCGGTCGCTCTCATCCCGATCGTTCTCGTCGCGCAGAGTGGGCAGGCCAACTATACCCATCGGAAAATCCTCGATTCTGCCTTGCTCGCGCCAAATCTGCGTCCGCTTGCAAAGAAAGGGGACAGCATCGCCGCACTATCGATTGGCATCCCGCCTTTCTTCCCCCTGGTGACGGAAGAGGGCTATCGATGGGCGTTGCGCTATCCTTGCCTGTGGCCGCTTGCCGGCGCGGTGGCATTGCGCGCGAGCGGAGATTTCAACGACGAGAAGATGCAGGCCGTCGTCCAGGACCTCGGCACCGCCATTGCGCAGGATATCGATCACGATCGGCCGAGCGTCGTCCTCGTCGATTACCGGCCTTTTGTGCCGCAGTTTCCCGACGGCGTTGACCTTCTGGCGATGCTGCTGCGGAATGCCGACTTCACGGACCAGTGGCGGCATTACCGCCTGCAGCGCGTGGTGGGCGGCATCGCGATCTATAACCGCACCGATATCTCGGGCCAAGCCGGCTAGTCCATGTCGGGACTTCGGACCGCGGAACCAGTGGCGCCGCACATATTGCACCGTCGCCGCAACGATCGCAGCCTTCCCGGCCGCCACATGGATTTTTCCGCATCTGTCTGCTAGGCTATTGTTCATGATGGCAATTTGGGGGTGGGCATGTCGTTGACCTATGGTCACGATTCCGGGGGACCTTCCGCATATCGACCAGCCAGATGATGAGCATGGCAACGAGCCTGCGGTCAGCCGCGACACAGATGGCCCGCGCCGAGGGGCGCAACCTCGGCCGCGCGAGCGCCGCGCAGGATTGTCACCGGCAGGATGGCGCGGCTAGCTTCCTGGTCCGCATACCGTGACGGTATGCGCATCATGACTGACGGAACGCATAGCAGCCCCCTTGCCGTGCAATCCATTGATACGCCGTCGACACCGCCCGCCGGCAATCTGCTCTCCATCATCGCCTGCTTCTACAATGAGGCCGCCGGCATCAATGCATTCTTCTCTCGGCTGATGCCGGTACTGGATGCGTTAGACGCAATGCGGTTCGAAATCATCTGTGTCAATGACGGCAGCCGGGACGCTACATTGGCACAGTTGCTGGAGCGTGCCAGGGCGGATGATCGCATCAAGGTCATCGATCTCAGCCGCAATTTCGGCAAGGAGGCGGCCTTGACGGCGGGGCTCGATGCAGCTCGCGGCGACGCGGCGGTGCCGATCGACGCTGATCTGCAGGATCCGCCGGACCTAATCCCACGCATGGTCGACTTGTGGCGGCAAGGCTATGACGTCGTCCTGGCGCGTCGCATTGATCGCAGCCAGGACGATTTCCTGAAGCGAATAACGGCGCGATTGTTCTATCGCCTGCATCACCGGATCGCAAATATCGATGTTCCGAGCGATGTCGGCGATTTTCGCCTGATGGATCGCCGCGTATTACTCGCCTTGCGCAAATTGCCGGAAAACCACCGCTACATGAAGGGCATCTTTGCCTGGGTCGGCTTCCGCAACATCACCATCGATTATGTCCGGGCGCCGCGCGAGGCCGGCCGCAGCAAGCTGCCGATCAGGCGCCTCTGGACGCTGGCGATCGAAGGGATCACCAGCTTCAGCACCGTGCCCTTGCGGATCTGGACTTATATCGGCATGGCAATTTCTGCATTGGCCTTCCTCTATATCTTGCTTGTCATCGTCCTGGTCCTGGCGCAGCAGATGCCGTTTCCAGGCTATGCCACCATCGTCGTGGCGATCATGGGCCTGGGCGGCATCCAACTGATCGGCATTGGCGTGCTTGGCGAATATATCGGCCGCATCTACACCGAGGCCAAGCGCCGGCCGGTTTATTTGGTCCGGGAGACGTATAATATGGAGGCTGCAACGGACGCGCCGCCGGCCGAATCTCGAGAGGCGGTAAACCCGCAGCAGATACATGGAAGCTGACGCCTATCGCGAGATGGCCGCAACCGAAGACGCGCATTGGTGGTTCGTCGCGCGGCGGAAGATTCTCGCCTGTCTCATCGGCAAGCTGCATCTGCCGGCGGGCGCCCGCATCCTGGAGATCGGCGCCGGAACCGGCGGCAATCTCGCCATGCTCAGCCGCTATGGCAGCGTCGACGGGGTCGAGCATGATCCCGAGGCGCGCCGCCTCGCCGCGCAGAAGAGTTCCATCCCTCTCCTCGCGGGATCGCTGCCGGATCACCTTCCCACGGATCGCGGTAGCTATGATCTGGTCTGCATGTTCGACGTGCTGGAACATATTGCCGATGACCAGGCTGCCTTGGCCGCCGTGCGGCAAACCATGAAGCCTGGTGGCCGCCTGATCCTGACCGTGCCGGCCTATCCCTGGCTCTGGAGCGCACATGATGTCCAGCTCCACCATCAGCGCCGCTATACGGCCGCCAGCTTGCGCGATGTCGCCGCGCGCGCGGGCTTCCGCTGTGCCCGGATGTCATATTTCAATTCTTTCCTCATGCCGCTGGTGATCATCGGCCGACTGGTCGATCGGTTACGATCGTCACGGGCGGTGACCGGCACGGCGATTCCGGGCGGCCCGATAAACACCTTGTTCCGCCAGATCTTTGCCAGCGAGCGCTTCGTCCTGCCTTATGTTAGTTTCCCGACCGGCGCCTCGCTCTATGCCGAACTGATATGAACGGCTGATTGCCTTCGTTTCCTTGATACCAATATTCCCGGCAACGAGATTGCGGTGCCGGCGTTACCCTCCCGCCTTCCTGTTCAGGCCCGGTCGATCACTGTCTCAATGCCCGCCGCGAGCCGGGTGCCGGCGCTCTTTCCGGCATTGCATTTCCCTGGAATCGCCCGCCATTCGGAATCAATGGAGTCCATGATGCACCGACACGTCCCACCGCGAATGCGCCGCTGGCTCCTGGCGACCGGCTTTGCCGCTCTTTCGCTCACCGTGACCGCCCGCGCCGATACGGCGCCACCGCCCTGGCCGGACAATGTGACAACGCGGCTGGCGGCTCTGGCGCTGCTGCAGAGTCTCAATGCCGATCTCCTCAGCCATGACAGCGCCACGCTGACGCTCGACCGCTGGTGCGAGACGCATCATCTCGCCTCCCCGGCGAAAATCGTCGCGCAACGCGATCGTGAAACGGATAAGCCGGTGACGACGGAACAACGGCAATTGCTGCATGTCGGCGCCGATGAGCCGATCCGCTATCGCCGTGTCCGTCTGGTCTGCGGCGATCGGGTCTTATCGGAAGCGGATAACTGGTACGTGCCGAGCAGGCTGACGCCTGACATGAACCAGCAGCTCGACAGCTCGGATATCGCCTTCGGTCGCGCGGTTCAGGCACTGCATTTCCAGCGTCATACAATATCGGCGGAACTCCTGTGGCACCCCCTGCCGCAGGATTGGGAAGGCGGGGCGTCACTATCCGCCGGCGGCGGTGCGCTGCAGATTCCCCATGAAGTGCTGCAGCATCGCGCCGTGCTGAGCTTGCCGGATGGCACACCCTTCAGCGAAGTGGTGGAAACCTATACTGGGGAGATTCTCGCTTTTCCCGCGCCGGATCTTCACTGAGCGGACTTCCGCTGGACACCGGCAGTCCGTTCAGGGAAGTGGCCGGGCCTGTCTCAGCCGCGCCGGCGGGCGACGATGAAAAGGCGGGGGAAAGCCAGTAGGCGGGTGCCGCCGGCATGTGACGGATAGGCATCGTCGATGGCACGCTGATAGGTGGCGAGAAACTCGGCCTGCAATGGCGCCGGCAGCGGATCGAGGAAAGGCCGCAATCCGGTCGCCCGCACCCAGGTGACGATCGCCTCGGCCGACGGCATCAGGTGATAATAGGTGGTGCGCCAGATATCGATGTCATCGCCCAGCCCCGCCAGGAGATCATAGTAATCCGCCGCCGGCAGGCGCTTGGCCCGCTTCGCACTGGCATCGCCGATCAAGGCGGCCCAGGGCCCATCGGCCGCCACCTCGCGCATCAGGCGGTGCGAGGGTTCATCGAGATTGTCCGGCATCTGCACGGCAAGAACACCGCCCGGCTGCAGCAGGGACAGCAGGCGCGGAAAGAGCGCGGCGTGATCCGGCACCCATTGCAGGGCTGCATTGGCATAGAGCAGGTCCGGCGCCCGCTCCGGCTGCCAGCTGGCGATATCGGCCTTGGTGAAGCGGGTCTGCGGCAGGCGTTGCCGGGCACTCGCCAGCATATCCTCGGAGCTGTCGAGGCCGAGCACATCCGCGGCCGGGAAGCGCCGCACCAACAGTTCCGTCGAATTGCCGGGCCCGCAACCGAGATCGATCACAGTCCTCGCATGTTCCAGCGCCACGCGGTCCAGCAGTTCCTGCGCCGGGCGCGTGCGTTCCTGTTCGAACTGGCGATAAAGGGCTGCATTCCAATCGGCCATGATTCGACCACTCCCTTATCTCTCAGCGAGAACCGAGCGTGACATTGCTGGGGCCGGAAGTGTTATCGAAATCTCGGCCGGCTCATTGTGAGAGGGCCTCACAACGCGAACTGGTTCAGCTCGCGGGGTCCTTGCGATCGGAATGACCGAGTGGTTTTTCGGGGGCGATGACATCGCGCAACCGCTGCTTCACGTCCTTCAGTTCGGGGAATCGCCCCTCGGCCTTGCGCGACCAGATCAGCCGCGTGCCGGCGATGCCCGGCCCCGCGGCGCGCAGTTCGAAAATGCCGCCGGTGCCGGGAATGAGTGCCACCTCACCGATCTCATCCTGGAAGGTGGTCAGCAGCTCCTGCGCCATCCAGCCGGCGCGCAGCAGCCAGCGGCATTGGGTGCAGAACTCGATCTCGATGCGAGGCAAATCGGCGCGATCGTCCGACATCAGGAGATCTCCATCGCCGGCTTCCCCTGCGCCGGATAGAGCCGTGACAGCCAAAGTAGAAGCAACATGCCAGGTACCGCGAGAAGGACAGTCAGCGCATAAAAGTTTGCCCATCCGATTTCTTCGACAATCGTCCCGCCTGGTAGCGCCAGCACCACGCGCCCAAAGGCCATGAACGAGGTAAAAAGTGCGAACTGGGTTGCCGTATATGCGATATGAGTGAGGCTCGACAGATAGGCGACAAACGCCGCGGCAGCAGCACCACCCGCAAAATTGTCGAGACCGATTGCGAGATGCAGTGCCCAGATATCATGACCGCGCATTGCGACATAGCAGAAGCCGAAATTGGTCAACGCCTGCAACACGCCGCCGATCAACAGCGAGCGAAAGATACCTATTCGGGCGACAACAACGCCACCGACAATGGTACCTGCAAAGGACATAATCACGCCGAAAATCTTACTAGCTTCAGCGATCTCGGTGCCGGTAAAGCCCATGTCATGATAAAATTTATAGGCCATTCCGCCGCCGATAGCGTCGCCATACTTATATAGCAGAACGAAGGCAAGAATAACGATCCAACCGCGCCGTTTGGCAAAATCAAGGAAGGGCTGCACAACGGCGACATTAAGCCAAGCGCGATATCCATGATGCTCCGCGTCCTGTCGCAAGTCAGGTGATGGCGGAGCAATCAAAGTGATCATAGCTGATAAAAGGATGAAGCTCGCTGTGGCGAGAAAAATTACTGTCCAGCCAATATGGTCAGATAGAACCAAAGCGCCCGCCCCTGTCACTAAGCTGCCTAGCTTTGAGCCGGTTTGCGTTGCTGCGGCACCAGCGCCTTGTTCTTCTGGGGCTAAAATCTCGATACGATAGGCGTCGATTACAATGTCTTGGCTAGCGCCAAAGAATGACATGATCAGCGCCGCAATACCGGCTACGAGCAAGCTATCGCGAGGGTCGACAAACCCCATAGCCGCGATCGAAATCGCCAATCCTAATTGGATTAGCAATAGCCATGAGCGTCGACGGCCGAGCGGTTTGTGCAGAAGCGGTAACGGCACGTGATCGATGAAGGGCGCCCAAAGAAATTTCACCGTGTATGGCAAAGCAACCGCGGTGAATAGCCCAATCGATCCTGCATTTATATTGAGCAGGGACAGCCAATAACCAAACGTCCCATAGACCAGACCCAGAGGGATCCCGCTGGCAAACCCCTGCGCCGTGATCACCAGCAGACGCGGCCGCAAATAAAGCGCGAAACCTTCTCTCCAGGTAAGCTGGCGAGTTGTGGCATTTTCCAAAGTCATTTAGTCCAGCTCTTCCCTCTACCCATCGGCGACCGATACTCGATCCTGCCGCCGGCATCCATGCCGAGGTTAACATTCTTCGGCGATCACCGTTAACTATTTGGCGCGACCGAACCGCCTTATCACGTTTGACCGCAATCCCCTAAGTTCCTTTCGAAAGTGCCATTTTATGTGGTATTCAGTTGTAGAGGCTGACCCAGGGACGGGGATCGCCGACAAATTCGTTAAGATTTGCGTCGGTTAAAAAACGGGTTG
>DATMUQ010000815.1:0-2361 GCA_035563795.1 Terriglobales bacterium
CTGCGCAGCATCTCATCGATCAGGGCGATTTTCGAGTGGTCGAAAATGGGCCCAGCCAGGGTCACGCCGTCGGCGAGGTATTTCGGGAGGATGGCGGCCGCGGGGAGGAGGGCGACCAGCGCCGCCACCAGATAGATTGCCGACGGTAAGGTTCGTGTTTGCGCGGCCGGTGCGCGACCGGAATCCCGCCCTGCGCGGGCCCCACGCCAAGCTGGAACCGCCCAGGCGAGAGCAGCCATGATGGTAACCGAAGTGAGGACCGCGGCTGTGGAAAAGCCCGCCGCCGAAGCCAAGGCCAGCGCCACGGCACTCTGCACCGCCCAGCCGGTGATCGGCGCCAGAGGCAAAGCGAGATCGCGCCCGAAACCGAGCCGCCGGCTGATGAACCAGCCAAGCCCCATCCACAGTACGAGGGCGATGGCGCCGCATAGAACGGAACTCGACAGGGAAGCCATCAGCTGGCGGCAACTCCGCGGCTAAGTTTCATTAGGTCGTTCGATCCGCATTCTACGCCAAGAACGGGGCTGCGCCCATCCGGGCTTCATATCCCGCTGAACCAATTGAAGCCCTGCTTCTCCCAGAAGCCCTCGACATAGTCGTTGGTTACTTCGATTGCACGGATCCATTTCGCATTCTTGAAGCCGATCTTGACCGCCGTCCGCAAGCGCAGTGGGAAGCCGAAGGGATCGGTGATCGGCTCGCCGGCATATTTCGTCGCCAGGATGGTCTGCGGGTGCAAGGCTGACGGCATGTCCAGGCATTCGGTGTAGTTATCGTTGCAATGGAAGACCACATACTTCGCGGTCAGATCCGCGCCGATCTTGGTCAGGAACTGTTTCAGATTCGGGCCCGACCACTGGCCGATATAGTCCCAACCCTCGACACAGATATGCTTGATGATCTCTTCCTGTTCGGGGAAGGCATAGATTTGCTCCAGCGACCAGGGCCGTTTGTCCAGGATCAGTCCGGCCAGTTCGAGATTCCAGCCCTTGAGATCGATCGGCTTGACCCGCTCGATCTCATAATAGGCATTGAAGCGCGGCGGTTTCACGACCTGCGATACCGAGTAGGTCGGTGCCAGGCGGTTGGGATCGAACAGCAGGCTCTGCACCCGGTCATTGAAGGACGAGATGGTGCGCAGGAAGGCTTGCACGGAATCCCGATCGGAGATGTTGCAGCCGGTCAGGAAGGTCAGCGCCCCTAGTGACAGCGTTCCCTTCAGGACACGGCGGCGCTCGATGCTCTCGATCAGCTTGGCATTCTCGGCCAGCACGCTCTGGTCGGGTGCCACTTTGGGGCGGAACAGCGATCGCGCGGGCAATCTAAAAGACATGGCCGATTTCCTTTCAGCGGTGCGTGTCGGCGTTTTCGGCAGCGCGCCTGGAGACGCGTGGGCCGCCGGTCAGCATGGCGAGGATGGTCTTCGGCACCAGCAGTGCCAGGGATACATGGACAAGGACGAAGAGAACGATTGCGGCCATGCCGAGGAAATGCGCGAGGCGGGCACCCTGGAAATCGCCAAACAGCGCGATGACGCCGGAGAACTGCACCGGCTTCCAGATGGCGATGCCGGTGACCACCTGCAGGATGATGATCAGGATGACGCCGAGATAAAGCAGCTTCTGCACGGCGTTGTAATGGGTGAGATCGGTATGTTTCAGGCGGAAGGTGAGGGCGGCCACCACTTCCTGGATGATTTCGCGCAGGCGAATGGGCAGCAGCATACGGCGGAAGCGGCCGGTAAAGATGCCGTAGGCCAGATAGCAGAGGCCGTTCAACATCAGGATCCACATGATGAAGAAATGCCACTGCAGCGCATGCTGCGCCCAGATACCGAGCGTGATCTCATCGGGAAAGTGCAGGAAGCCGAAGATCACTTCGTCGTTGTAGATCTTCCAGCCGCTCATCACCATGAGGATCATCGAGATGGCGTTGATCCAGTGCATGATGCGCAATGGCAGCGGATGCATGCGTCGCGTTCGCTTTTCGCCGCGCGGATCTGTATCGGTGATCATGGAATTCCACCCTCTGGCTATCGGTCCGGCTGGGACGCGTTGGTTGACAGAATTCTCGCCTGTCACTGGCCGGCGTGATGGCGAAATGCCTACCGCAAGCCCCGGGGGCGACGACAGCGTTAGCGACGGCTGATCGCGATGCGGATCGTTTCGTCTGCACCTAGCGGTGTCGCGCTGCCGCTTTTCCAGCTGGCGAGTTGGAAGAAATCTTCCCGGGAAATATCGAGCACATCGATCTGCCGCGCGAGAATGGCAACGGTTTCGATCGGCACGGCAACTTCGTGACGGCTCCAGTCGAAATAACCGCAGCAGGTCGATATCAACCGGATCTTGCCGTCATCGGTCC
>DATMUQ010000816.1:0-11364 GCA_035563795.1 Terriglobales bacterium
CCTGTGAAAGCTGGACACTGGCGGCATCCAAAGTGAGCCGTGCCTGGGCCTGGCCGAGCCAGGTCGCCGCCTGTCGTGCCGGCTCGCCGGTGAGGCCGCCGATCTCGCCGGCAGCCTTGGCGAGGTCGCTCTTCTTCAAGGCCGCCTCGGCCCGCGCCAGGCGCTCCAGCGGGCCGTCGCCGGTGACATCCTCGCCGACCGGCCGGACCGTAACGATTTCCGCCAGGCGATGGGTCATGCGCTGCCACCAGCTGGTATCGCCGGCGAGGGAACCGGCCTGCTCGGCCTCCGCCGCCCGGGCGATCTCGGTCGAGGGCAGGCTTGCTTGCAATTGCGACAAGGTCGGCGCGCCGCTATCGGCGATCGGCGCCAGCTTGTCGAGCAGGGGATTGAGGTCGCCGCCGAGCCGGGTGTCGCTGGCCGCCAATTGCTTTAGCACCGCCAGCTGGCCACCAAAGGCCTGGGTGCCGGCGATCAGGTTCTGCAGCTGGCCGATCGCCAGCACAGTCGCCGTCGCCAGTTGCTGATGCTGGGTGACGGGTGCCGGGGCCGCTGCTACCTGAGCCTCCAGGCTGGCGACCCGCTGGCTGACATTGCCGAGGCTCTCATCGACCTTGCCGAGACCGTCCTTGCCAAGCGCATCGAGCTTGCCCGACAAGGTGGTGATCTGGTCGCGCAAGGCCTGGTTTTCCATCTTCAAGCCGGAGATTTCCGGCGTGAAATCAGTGGCCGGCGCCGCCGGGCTGGCGGGCGCTTCCGCCGCCGTCTTCACCTTGCCCTGCAGGTCGTTCAGCGTTGTCTCCAGGGCATTGATGCGGTCGGTCAACGGCTGCAGATCGGCGGCCGGCGCAGCGGCTGACGTATCCGTCCCACCCTGCGTCGTCGCCTGGGCACTGGCGCGCTGACTGAGATCGGACACCGCTGCCTTCAGCTTCGCGACATCATCCTGCAGCGGGCTGAGCGCGGCGGCGATATCGGCCTTGCCCGGGGCATCGCTTTGCCGGGCGCTGAGCGCGGTCAGATCCTGCTGCAGCTTGGCGACATCATCGCCAGAGGAGCTGGCACCATTGAGCCCCAGCAGCGGCTGCCAGTGCGGTGCCGCAATCACCACAGCGCCGGAGACCAGGGCCGCGACCACAGCGCCGGCCACCACAGTGCCGGCACCGCCGCCGGAGGACCGGCGCGACGCCACCTGCCCGACATCGCTCGCCCGTGCTGCATTGCCATCCACAGTTCGGTCGCTCCGAAAGGCCGCTGAATCGCTGCCGGCCGCGGCTGAAGCTTCAGATGTGGTCTCCGCCATGTTTTCATCCTTCCGTTGCAACTCAGCATCCACCAGAGCCAGCAGCGATGGCAAGTCCGGTCGCTCGGCAATGAAAACGTCACGCCAGGAGAGATCACCGACCTCGCGCGCCACTGCGGCGCTGAGGCAGATGGCACAAACCCCTTCCAGCGAGGGTGCGCCGGCCTGGCGCCAGAGCTGGGCAAAGGTGGTGGCGGTGCGCGGCGAGAACAGCAGGACCATGTCGATCCCGCCCAAAGTCAGATTCATCCTGGTTTCCGGCGACAAGGCGGTGGCGGGGGCCGCCGCATAGAGCGCCACCCGGCGGACGGTGAAACCGGCTTCTTCCAGGCGCCCGGCCAGATCGCCGGCGGTGACGCTGCCGGCGGCATGGAATACCGCGCCGTCCTCCGGCTTCAAACGGTCACAAACCAGGCTGGCGAGCGCATTCACGTCGCCACCGGCACTTTCGATCCGGGTGAAGCCGGCCAGCTTCGCCGCCGCCGCCGAGCCATCGCCGACGGTATAGGCCGGCAGGTCGCGGCGCGGTGAAACGGAAGCAAAAGCACGCACGCCATTGGCGCTGGTGAAGAGCACCGCCTGCACGCCGTCGTTATCGATGCTGGCACCGGCAACCGGCGTGATCTGCAGCAACGGCTCGATCAGCGGCTCGATCCCCCGGTCGCTCAAGGCCGCGGCGAGATCGGCGGCATCCTCCTGCGGTCGGGTGATCAATGCACGCATCAGGGAAACCTCACTTCTTGGATGTCGGGGCGGCTGCCTTCGCTTGCTGCTCTAACAGCGCATCTGCGGCCGCAGTGCCAATCTCCGCCGCCTTTGTGGCAGCACCGCGGCGATCGTCGCGCAGCACCAGCGAACCATCGACCGCAGCGACCAGGGAACGCAGATGCACGTCGCTGCCCTGCAATTCGGCATAGATGGCAATCGGCGTGCGGCAGGAGCCTTCGAGCCGCGCCAGGCAGGCACGTTCCGCGGCGACACAGGTGGCAGTCGCCGCATCATGCAGCGGCGCCAAGTAATCGCGTGTCACCTGATCGCTGCTGCGGATCTCGATGCCGATGGCACCCTGGGCCGCCGCCGGCAGCATCTGGTCGACGCTGAGGATCTCTGTCGCCACGGCAGCCTTGCCGAGGCGCTTCAAGCCGGCCAGCGCCAGCAAGGTCGCCGCGGCGTCGCCGCGCTCGATCTTGGCGATACGGGTGCCGACATTGCCCCGCAGCGGCACGATGACGAGATCCGGCCGCAGCGCCTTCAACTGCGCCTGGCGACGCAGCGAGGCGGTCCCGACCACTGTGCCCTGGGGCAAATCGCCGAGTTTCACGCCGCTGGCGCTGATCAGCACGTCGCGGGGATCCTCACGCGGCAGCAGGCAGGCGATTTCCAGCCCGTCCGGCAGATAGGTCGGTACGTCCTTCATCGAATGGACGGCGAGGTCGATGCCGCCATCCAGCAGCGCTTCTTCGATTTCCTTGGTGAACAGGCCCTTGCCGCCGATTTCCGACAGCGGGCGGTCCTGCACCTGGTCACCGGTGGTCTTGATGATGACGATGGCGATGGCATCGGGCCGGGCGAGGCTGGGATGTGCGGCAATCAGCCGCGCCTTAACTTCCTCGGCCTGGGCCAGCGCCAGAGGGCTGCCGCGGGTGCCAATACGCAGGCGCGGCTGTCCGGCAGCATTTTGCCCCGGATTCTGCGCTGCTGATGGAGCCCCGCTCGGGCTTTCCATGGATCTCCCGTCCGCAGGCTTGCCGCGGGGGTCCGAACCGGCCATAACTTAACCTCACCGTCTTTAATCAGTGACTTAACGGTCATGGCGGTGGATTGCAACCTCTCGCGGCAAGCGCCGCCGGGGCTGCCCGGGCCGAGTGCGAAAAGGCACCCCTGACCGGGTCGCCCCGAACAACCGGAACCTGACCGCCAAGATTGTCCGCCCCATGATCGTTCTCGGCATCGAATCGAGTTGTGACGAAACCGCCGCCGCCATTGTCGACAGCGAGCGGCAGATTCGCGCCAATCTGATCCTTTCTCAACTCGACGAGCATCGCCCCTTTGGCGGCGTGGTGCCGGAAGTCGCCGCCCGCAGCCATCTCGATCATCTCGACAAGCTGATCGCCGCCGCCATGCAGGAAGCCGGGCTCGGCTACGACCAGCTCAACGGCATCGCCGCCACTGGCGGGCCAGGCCTGATCGGCGGCGTCATCGTCGGCGCTATGACCGGGAAGGCGATTGCCGCCGTGCACAAGAAGCCCTTCATCGCCGTCAATCACCTGGAGGGCCATGCCCTGACGGCGCGGCTCACCGACAATGTCGCCTTCCCCTATCTGCTGCTGCTGGTTTCCGGCGGCCATTGCCAGTTGCTGATCGTCGAGGGGGTCGGCCTCTATCGCCGGCTCGGCGCTACCATCGACGATGCAGTGGGTGAGGCCTTCGACAAGGCAGCGAAGCTGCTCGGCCTCGGCTATCCCGGCGGGCCGGCCGTGGAACGCGCCGCTGCGCAAGCGCAAGCGCCGGTCACGGACCTGCCGCGGCCGATGAAGGGGCGGGCCGATTGCAATTTCTCCTTCAGCGGCCTGAAGACGGCGCTGCGCCAGCGGGTCGATTCCCGACGTGCCGCCGGCACCTTCGACGAAGCGGCACAGGCCGATCTCGCCGCCGGCTTCCAAATGGCCGCCATCGATACGCTCTGCGACCGCACCGCCCAGGCAGCGCGGATTGCCCGCGACCTGGCGCCCGGCCTCTCGGCCCTGGTGGTGGCCGGCGGTGTCGCCGCCAACCTCGCTTTGCGCACACGGTTGCAGGCGATCGCCGAAGCCGCGGGCCTCGCCTTCGTGGCGCCACCGGGACGGCTCTGCACCGATAATGCGGCGATGATCGCCTGGGCCGGGCTGGAACGCCTGCGCCTCGGCGAAAGCTCCAGCCTCGATTTCGCACCGCGCCCGCGCTGGCCGCTCGATCAGAACGCACCGGGCCTCAGCGGCGCCGGTGTCAAAGCTTAAACCATCGATCCATCAGGGAGACTGACATGCAATTTGCCATCTACTGCCTCGACAAGGACGGCCATGTGCAAACCCGGCTCGACAACCGGCCGGCCCATGCCGAGCATCTCAAGGCGCATAACGACCAGTTGCTGCTGGCCGGCCCGCTGCTGAGCGATGACGGCAGTACCATGCTCGGCAGCCTGCTGGTGGTGGAGATGGCGGACCGCGCCGCGGTCGACAAGTTCCTCGCCGCCGATCCCTATAGCAAAGCCGGCCTGTTCCAATCGGTGACGGTGAAGCCGTTCCGCAAAGTCTTTCCGCAGTAACGCCGCAAGAACGCAATCGGGGGATGCGATGAATCATTGGTTGGTGAAATCGGAGCCGGTCAAATATGCCTGGGACCAGCTGGTCAAGGACAAGAAGACCTTCTGGAATGGGGTGCGCAACTACCAGGCCTCCAACAATCTCAAGGCCATGAAGAAAGGCGACCGCGCCTTCTTCTATCATTCCAATGAGGGGCTGGAGATCGTCGGCATCTGCGAGATCGTCAAGGAATACTACCCGGACCACACCGATGAGAGCGGCCGTTTCGGCATGGTCGACGTGGCGCCGGTGATGCCGTTGAAGAAGCCGGTGACGCTCGCTGAGATCAAGGTGACGCCGGAGCTGGAGGATATCGCCCTCATCCGCCAGTCGCGCTTGAGCGTCATGCCGATCACGGCGGCACAATGGAAAAAGATCTGCAGCATGGGCGGCGTCAAGGCCTGACCCACCCGACACCGAGAAAGCTTGCTGGAATGCAAAGCGGCCGTTCACCTCAACCGTGAACGGCCGCTTTCATTTGATCGCCCGTCCGGCTTTACCGCTTGCTGAAAGGCTGCACCTTGCGGCTGCGCACGAGTGCCACCACGGTACAGATCGCACCGGAGAGCAGATAGGCACCCGAGGACAGAATGCCGAAATGGCTGGCGAGCAGGAGCGCGATGAAAGGTGCGAAGCCGGCACCGAACAGCCAGGCAAGATCCGAGGTGATGGCCGAGGCCGTGTAGCGGTAGTTCTGCGCGAAGCTCGCCGCCGCGGCACCCGAGGCCTGGCCGAAGGAGAGGCCGAGCAGGATGAAGCCGAGCGTCATGAATACAGCTTCACCAAAATCGCCACCGTCGAGAAGCTGCGGCGCGAAACCGCTGAAGGTCGCGATCACCGCTGCCGTCACCATCAGCAGCTGCCGGCGACCGATATGATCGGCGATGATGCCGGAGGCGATCATCGCCACGATACCCCAGGCGGCGCCGATCATCTCGATCACCAGGAAGCGGGTCGGTGGCTGCTGGGTATAGAGGAAGATCCAGGAGAGCGGGAACACCGTCACCATATGGAACAGCGCGAAGCTGGCCAGCGGCGCGAAGGCACCGGTGATGATGTTGCGCCCCTCGGCATCCAATGTTTCCAGGATCGGGGTCGGCTCCAGGTCGCGGTTCTCGAACTGCTTCTGGTATTCCGGCGTCACCACGATGCGCAGCCGGGCGAACAACGCCACGACATTGATCGCGAAGGCGACGAAGAAGGGATAGCGCCAGCCCCAGTCGAAGAAATCCTCGGCCGAGAGCTTGGAAATGAAGAAGGCGAAGAGCGCGCTGGCCACCACCAGGCCTAATGGCGCACCGAGTTGCGGCACCATGGCATACCAGCCGCGCCGCTGCTCTGGCGCATTGAGCGACAGCAAGGAGGCAAGGCCGTCCCAGACGCCGCCCAGTGCCACGCCCTGGCCAATGCGGAACGCCGCCAGCAGAATCGCGGACAGGGAGCCAATGGAGTCATAACCAGGCAGGAAGGCGATGGCGACGGTCGAGGCACCGAGCAGGAACAACGCGACGGTGAGCTTGATGCCACGGCCATGGGCGCGGTCGACCGCCATGAAGATGAAGGTGCCGAAGGGACGCGCGATGAAGGCGAGGGCAAAGAGCGCGAAGGAATAGAGCGTGCCGGTCAGCGGATCGACAAAGGGGAAGACCAGCTTCGGAAAGACCAGCACGGAAGCGATGGCATAGACGAAGAAGTCGAAGAACTCGGACGTTCGTCCAATAATGACGCCGATCGCGGTCTCGCCCGGACCGATGCTGCCATGGTCCTGGACCCGGGATTCATGGGCTTTGTGTGTGCCGCCCAGCGGACTGGATGATCCTGATGCCAAGGTATTTGTGCTCATTGCTTTGTTGCCGACAATCCGTATCGCGAGCCGTGCCTGCACTGCAGAGATTTCACCGCAACGACTTTGCGCCCGCAAATTTCAGTCAGGCGGTTTTCACTCAGGCTGTTTTTCCACTCAGGGGCAATTCTTACTCAGGGCAGCGCGCCGAGGGCGATGTATCAAGGGCTATATTGACGGCGACCGACTGATCGCCTCACTATCGTCTCACTACATCGCTCAGAATGACTGCCAATGGGAGTACTGAATCAATCCCCGGACAAAGCGTCGCTGTCGATCTACTCGGGGCAATTTGTCACGGGACAAATTGCCCTGCAAGTGTGTAGATAGCCGCGTGGTACGGGGAGAACCACATAGATCATTAAACAGACAGGTTTCCCCGTGCGACACTTCCGTCTCGCATTTTGTGCACTTTTGGCCCTCTCCCTCGGCGGCTGCCAGGCCATCGTGCTCAGCCCGCCCGGCAGCATTGCCGCAGAACAGCGTGATCTGCTTGTACAATCCACCGCATTGATGCTGTTGATCATCGTGCCGGTGATGGCCCTCACCATCTTCTTCGCCTGGCGCTATCGAGCGAGCAACAAGGCCGCGACCTATGAGCCGGACTGGGACCATTCGACCCAGCTTGAGCTGGTGATCTGGGGCGCGCCGCTGTTGATCATCATCTGCCTCGGTGCGCTGACCTGGATGGGGACGCATCTCCTTGATCCCTATCGTCCCTTGAACCGCAATGCCCCTAATGAGGCGGCGGCCGCGAGCAGCGCGCCGCCGCTTGAGGTCCAAGTGGTGGCGCTCGACTGGAAATGGCTGTTCATCTATCCGCAATATGGCATCGCCACCGTCAACGAAATAGCAGCACCGGCGGATCGCCCGATCACCTTCCGCATCACCGCTTCCTCGGTGATGAACTCGTTCTACATCCCCGCTTTGGCCGGCCAGATCTATGCCATGCCCGGCATGGAAACTAAGCTACATGCGGTGATGAATGAGGCCGGCTCCTACCAGGGCTTCTCGGCAAACTATAGCGGCGCCGGTTTCTCCGGCATGCACTTCGCCTTCCGCAGCCTCGCCGTGGCCGATTTCGACAGCTGGGTCAGCAACGCCAAGAATGCCGGCGAGACGCTCGACCGCATGCGTTATCTCGAGCTGGAGAAGCCGAGCGAGAATGTCCCGGTCGCAACCTTCGGCAAGGTGGATCCGGCGCTCTATGACCTGATCCTCAATCTCTGTGTACAGCCGGGCAAGATGTGCCGGAACCAGATGTCGGCGATCGATGCCAAAGGTGGCTTGGGGCTCGCCGGCATCAATAATGTGTTGCCGCTGCAATATGACAAATATGCCCGCCGCGGCACCGCCTTCGGCCCCATGTCGACCGCCGTCGCCAGCATCTGCGACAAGCCTTCCGATGGCCTGAAGACAGATGCGGAGATCGCGGCGGAGGCAATCCTACCGGCCACAGCACCTATGACGCCGCTCCGGGGCGCCGGGCTCGATCGTACCGCCGACCCCGCTGGGCATCTCAATCTCCTCGACATCTTCGCGCCGGTTCCCGCACCGGATAAGCGCCCCTCCAATTCGTGACGCTGAAACGATGAACCCAGACCTCATTAAGCTTATCTTCGGCCGCCTTACCCTCGATGCGCTACCATTTCACGAACCGATCCTGGTCGCCACCTTCGCCGTGGTCGCCCTGGGCGGCATCGTCGTTCTCGGCGCGCTGACCTATTTCCGCCTCTGGGGCTATCTGTGGCACGAATGGTTCACCAGCGTGGACCACAAGAAGATCGGCGTCATGTATATGGTGCTGGGCCTGGTCATGCTGCTGCGCGGCTTCGCCGATGCCATCATGATGCGGATCCAGCAGGCGATCGCTTTTGGCGGCTCGCAGGGTTATCTCCCGGCACATCACTACGACCAGATCTTCACCGCCCATGGCGTGATCATGATCTTTTTCGTGGCGATGCCGCTGGTCACCGGCCTGATGAACTTTGTCGTGCCGCTGCAGATCGGCGCCCGCGACGTCTCCTTCCCCTTCCTCAACAATTTCAGCTTCTGGATGACGGTCGGGGGCGCCGTGATCGTCATGATGTCGCTGTTCATCGGCGAGTTTGCCCGCACCGGCTGGCTGGCTTATCCGCCGCTGTCCGAGACAGCCTATAGTCCCGATGTCGGCGTCGATTATTATATCTGGGGATTGCAGGTCGCCGGCATCGGAACCCTGCTTTCCGGCGTCAATCTCATCTGTACCATCGTCAAGATGCGGGCGCCCGGTATGGAAATGATGCGCCTGCCAGTCTTCACCTGGACAGCCCTGTGCACCAATGTGCTGATCGTCGCAGCCTTCCCAGTGCTGACCGCCGTCCTCGTGCTGCTGTCCCTCGACCGCTATGTCGGGACGAATTTCTTCACTAATGACTTTGGCGGCAATCCGATGATGTATGTGAACCTCATCTGGATCTGGGGCCATCCCGAAGTCTATATCCTGGTGCTGCCGGTCTTCGGCATCTACTCCGAGGTAACAGCGACTTTCTGCGGCAAGCGCCTGTTCGGCTACACCTCGATGGTCTATGCCACCGTGGTCATCACCATCCTCTCCTATCTGGTCTGGCTGCACCACTTCTTCACCATGGGATCGGGCGCCAGCGTCAATTCCTTCTTCGGCATCTCCACCATGATCATCTCGATCCCGACGGGGGCGAAGATGTTCAACTGGCTATTCACCATGTATCGCGGCCGTATCCGTTTCGAGCTGCCGATGTTGTGGACCATGGCCTTCATGCTGACCTTCGTCATCGGTGGCATGACGGGTGTGTTGCTGGCGGTGCCGCCGGCCGATTTCGTGCTGCATAACAGCCTGTTCCTGATCGCCCATTTCCACAACGTCATCATCGGCGGCGTGCTGTTCGGCCTCTTCGCCGGCATCAGCTACTGGTTCCCCAAGGCCTTCGGCTTCAAGCTCGATCCCTTCTGGGGTAAGCTGTCCTTCTGGTTCTGGGTGATCGGCTTCTATTTCGCCTTCATGCCGCTCTATGTGCTGGGGCTGATGGGGGTCACCCGCCGCCTGCGGGTGTTCGACGATCCCTCGCTGCAGATCTGGTTCGTGCTGGCGGCGATCGGCGCCGCGCTGATCGCGCTCGGCATCCTCTGCTTCCTGATCCAGATCGCCGTCAGCATCAAGAACCGGCATGCCTTGCGCGATGTCACTGGCGATCCCTGGCACGCCCGCACTTTGGAATGGTCGACCTCCTCGCCGCCGCCGGATTACAACTTCGCCTTCACGCCAATCATTCATGACAACGACGCTTGGTGGGACATGAAGGAACGCGGCTATGTCCGCCCGGTCAGCGGCTTCAACGGCATCCATATGCCGAAGAATACCGGCACCGGCGTGATCCTGGCCGGCCTCGCCGTCGCCTTCGGCTTCGGCATGATCTGGTACATCTGGTGGCTGGCCGGCCTCAGCTTCCTCGGTCTGCTGGCGGTCGCCATCGGCCATACCTTCAACTATCATCGCGACTTCACTATTCCCGCCGAAGACGTCATCCGCACCGAGAATAAGCGGACCCGTCAGCTCGCGGCCGAGGCGTAATCCATGACCACCGCAACAACCTCGACCGATACCGGAGTCGCACCAGTCTTCCATCTGGCGGAAGAGCATCTGCATCCAGAAGGCAGCAGCACCATGCTGGGCTTCTGGCTCTATTTGATGAGCGACTGCCTCATCTTCGCGATCCTCTTTGCCGTCTATGGCGTGCTCGGTGCCAATTACGCCGCCGGCCCGGCCCCGAAAGACCTGTTCGAGCTGCCGCTGGTCGCCGTCAACACCTCGATGCTGCTGTTGTCCTCGATCACCTATGGCTTCGCCATCCTGGCGATGCAGAACGGACGGACCGGGCAGACGCAATTGTGGCTGGCGATTACGGCGCTCTTCGGCGCCGGCTTCGTCGGCATCGAGCTGCATGAATTCGCCGGCATGATCCATGACGGGGCGGGGCCCACGCGCAGCGCCTTCCTCTCCTCCTTCTTCACCCTGGTCGGCACCCATGGCCTGCATGTGAGCTGCGGTCTGATCTGGATCGTGACGCTGATGGTGCAGGTGGGCAAGCATGGCCTGATCGAGGCCAATCGCCGCCGGTTGATGTGCCTCAGCATGTTCTGGCACTTCCTCGACGTCATCTGGATCGGCGTCTTCACCTTTGTCTATCTGATGGGGATGCTGCGATGAGCGCCAATCTGCAGGCCGGAGCCCCTGGCCACGATCACGGGCATGGCCATGACACGGCGCCGGCCCATGCCACCTTTCGCGGCTACATGACCGGCTTCGTGCTCTCGGTCATCCTGACGGCGATACCGTTCTGGCTGGTGATGAGCGGCGTGATCAGCAGCAAACAGGGAACGGCAGCCATCATCCTGGCTTTCGCCGTGGTGCAGATGATCGTCCATATGATCTTCTTCCTGCACATGGATGCGAAATCCGAGGGCGGCTGGTCACTGATGGCGCTGATCTTCAGCCTCATCCTGGTGGTGATCGTGCTCACCGGCTCGCTCTGGGTCATGTACAATCTCGACACCAATATGATGCCGGGCATGCATGACATGAGCCAGATGCCCTGAAGCAGCCCCAACCGGGCAGCAGAGACTTAACCGTGGAGAAGCCGCGTCCGAAGTTTCGCCGCATCGTTGTCGTGCTGCTCACCGTGATCGGTGTTGGCGGCCTCTCGGCGCTTGGCGTCTGGCAGCTCGAAAGGCGGGTATGGAAACTGGCCCTGATCGAACGCGTCGATCAGCGCATCCATGCCGCCCCGGTGGCGCCGCCGGCGCCCGGCGACTGGCCGGCGGTGACTGCTGCGGCTGACGAATATCGCAGGGTCGGCGTC
>DATMUQ010000817.1:0-6223 GCA_035563795.1 Terriglobales bacterium
CGAGTCAGATCTGATGGATTCCCTCCCCCCTTGAGGGGGAGGGTCAGGGTGGGGGCGTCACTCGAACTTTGCCATAGCCCCGCCAAATCCTTCTTGACGGCCCGCCGCAGCCTGTTACTGTTTGTATACAAACAGTAAGCCGCAGAAGCGGCAATTGCCCGGCACTGGGAGCGGGCGTCAGGATCAAGCGACTAAAATGACAAGCTTTCGGCGAACAGCACTGGAGACCGGCGCGGCAGCTGAAGCCGACTGTTTTCCTTTCCTGTCACGGCCGATCGCCAGCATGGCCGGGCGGGGTCGCGGGCGTAGCGGCTCCTTGCCGGCGCCGGGCTATCTCTTCGCGGCGCTTTTGCTATGGTTGTCGGCCTGCCGATTCCCGGAGCCGGCATGGCTGAAAACTGACGTGTTGAAGCCCAATGAATTGAAGCCCAGACGATTGAAGCAGGGAGAGCGCTTCTTTGGCCAATGTGCATGAACGACGCGCGATCCTGTCGCTGACCGCGCCGGCCTATCTCTGGCTGACGGTGACGATTTTCCTGCCGCTGGCGGCGATGCTCTATTGCAGCTTCCTCGACAAGTCGCCGCTGGTACCGGCACCGGCCGTGGCGACGCTGGCCAACTACATCTCCTTCCTCACCCGGCCGGTCTATCGCCAGCTCACCTGGTGGTCGCTGGAGCTTGGCGTCTATGTCACCTTCTTCTCGCTGCTGATCGGCTATCCCGTCGCCTATGCGCTGGCGAAGCAGATCAAGGGGCGCTGGCGCGAGGCTCTGTTCCTGATGGTGATCCTGCCGTTCTGGAGCAACGCTTTGGTCCGCATCTTCTCCTGGACCATGGTGCTGCGGAACGGCGGCCTGCTCGACCAGGTCATCCACTGGGTCCTGCCCGATGCCGGGCCGATCGATCTCCTCTATTCCTATCCGGCGGTAGTGATCGGTCTCGTCCATTCATACCTGCCTTACATGATCCTCACCTGCTACATCTCGCTGCAGGCGATCGATGACAGCGTGGTCGAGGCAGCCGCCAGCCTGGGTGCGCGCAGCGCCACCATCTTCCGGCGCGTGGTCTTCCCGATGAGCCTGCCCGGCGTCATCGCCGGCTCGGCGCTGATTTTCGTGCCGGTGATCGGCTCCTTCATGGAACCGCGCATCCTCGGCGGCACCAAGGGTGTGACCCTCGGCATGTCCATTGAAGAACAGTTCATGGTGACGGCCAATTGGCCGCTTGGTGCAGCACTCTCCTTCATGATGCTGGCGATCGTGCTGCTGATCTGCGCCGTCGGCTACCCGCTGGTACAGCGCAAGATGGATGGTCTGAAATGAGCGCCGCAAAGAGCACAGCGACGGGCGGCGTCAAGATCGGCCCGCTGGTATTGCGCCTGCATCTCATCCTGGTGCTGCTCTTCCTCTATGTGCCGATCATCGTCATGGCGGCCCTGAGCTTCAACCAGTCGCAGCTTTACGAGTTGCCCTTCACCTTCGATCTGGTCTGGTACAAGTCGCTCGCCAGCGACAGCCGCCTGATCGATGCCGGTATCAACAGCGTGGTGATCGCCGTCATCAATACGGTGGTGGCAACGGTATTGGGCACCATGGCCGCCTTGGCTTTCGCCCGTTATCAGTTCCGCGGCAAGTCGCTGCTGCAATTGCTGCTGTTTCCGCCGATCACCATTCCCTGGCTGGTCATCGGCACGGCCATGCTGGTCTTCTTCTTCTGGACCGGGATCGGCCGCGGTCTCCATGCCATTCTCTTGGGGCATGTCGCATTGTCGCTGCCTTATGTGATCATCGTGGTCGGCGCAAGGCTCGCCAATTTCCCGCGCCAGATGGAAGAGGCGGCGGCGACTTTGGGGGCAACACCCTGGCAGACCTTTTGGCGGGTGACGGCGCCGATCCTGGCCCCCGGCGTCATCGCCGCGGCGCTCTTTGCCTTCGCCGTGTCCTTCGACCAGTTCGTGATTTCCTATTTCCTGGCACCGCCCGGCGTCACCACCTTGCCGGTGGCGATCTATGCCGCCATCCGCAAGGGCTTCACGCCGGAGATCAATGCCATCTCCACCATCATCATCGTCGTGTCCATGGGCATCATGCTGATCACGGCACGCTTCTATCGTTTCGGCGGCGAAAGGTAACCGTGAGATCATGAGTCAGGTCGAGATCATCAACGCGGTCAAGCGCTATGGCGAGCTGGCGGCCCTGGACCATGTCTCCATGACCTTCAAGGACGGTGAGTTCTTCGGCCTGCTGGGGCCGAGCGGCAGCGGCAAGACCACCATGCTGCGGGCGATCGCCGGCTTTGTCGTGCTGGATGAGGGCGAGGTACGGCTCGACGGCAAGAATATCGGCGCGACACCGGTCCATCAACGCAATATCGGCATGGTGTTCCAGAACTACGCGCTCTTCCCGCATATGACCGTGGCCGAGAATGTCGCCTTCGGCCTCGATGTGCGGCGCGTCTCGTCATCGGAACAGAAGCAGCGTGTCGCCGAGGCGCTCGCCATGGTGCGCCTGAAGGGCCTCGAAGGGCGCAAGCCGAAGCAGCTTTCCGGCGGCCAGCAGCAGCGCGTGGCGCTGGCCCGCGCGCTGGTGACGCGGCCCCGTGTCCTGCTGCTCGACGAGCCTTTGGGTGCCCTCGACAAGCATCTCCGCCAGGAAATGCAGATCGAGCTGAAGCGCATCCAGCGCGATGTCGGCATCACCACCATCTTCGTGACGCACGATCAGGAGGAGGCCCTGACGCTCTCCGACCGCATCGCCATCTTCAATGCCGGCAAGATCGTTCAGGCCGGCAGCCCCGGCGAGGTCTATGCACGGCCCACCAACCGCTTCGCCGCCGGTTTCCTGGGCGAAGCCAATTTCCTCAGCGGCAAGGTCGGCGGTGTCACCAATGGCTGGGCGCAAGTGGCGCTCGATAGCGGCGCCATCGCCTCGGTCGAGGGGCAGAATTTGCAGATCGGCCAGCAGGCCTTGTTGGCGGTGCGGCCGGAACGCCTGGCGATCCATGCCAGCAGCGATACGACGTCCGGCAATAACCGTCTCGCAGGTACCGTCGGCGAGGTGATCTTCTCCGGCAATAGTACGAGTTACCGCATCCATTGCGGCAACCAGATCCTCAGCGTCTTCCGCCAGAATGACGGCCAGGCGATCCTCGCCAGCGGCACGGCGGTCAACCTGACCTGGGAGCCGGATGACGCCGTCCTGGTTGCGGAATGATGCGACCGAACGGCAAGGCAAAGCGGCGATGAGCGCCGGGCTCCATAGCGGCATCGGCGCCAAGGCCCTGCATGTCGTGATCGATATGCAGGAGCTGTTCGACAGCCATCCCGATTGGGGTGTCGCCGATCTACGCCGCATCCTGCCGCAAGTGCTGCGCCTGGCATCGGCTTATCCGCAGCGCACCCTCTATACCCGCTTCGTGCCGCCGCACAGCCCGGAAGAGGCAGCACCCAGCTGGCAGCGTTATTATCATTTCTGGCGCAACGCGACGCTCGACCGCACCGGGCTGAAAGCAGTCGACCTGGTTCCCGAGCTCGCGGCCCTGCCGACGGCGGGTGTCATCGACAAGGGCGGCTACTCCGCCTATAGCAGCCCCGATTTCGCACCATTGCTGCAGCGTCTGGGCGCCGACACCCTGATCTTCTCCGGCGTCGAGACCGATGTCTGTGTCTGGGCGACCGTCCTTGCCGCCATCGATCATGGCCTGCGCGTGATCATCGCCACGGATGCGGTGACCAGCGGCGATATCAAGGCGCATGAGATGGTGCTGCAGCTCGCCGCCGACCGCTTCTCGCAACAGATCGAACTGGCTCGTGTTGACGAGATATGCGCTGCCTGGCAGCCCTGAATTCCCTCTCGACCTAACGTTTCTGGTGACGGTCCGACATGTCTGAACACAAGCCCGATTCCCGCAAGACGATTGACCCCGCGCGCCACTGGAACACCTGGGACAGCGTCTATCCCCTGCAGATGACGCATCTGCCGAGCGGTATTCGCCTGACTCCCTGCGCTTATGCTGCTAGCAAAGCGCGCTTCACGCGCTTCAGCGCGACAGCGCCGGGGATCAGCCTGGGGCCGCGCCGGATCGACGGGTCGCAGATCGAGGTCACGGTCGATCATGCCGGGACCACCTTCGACTGGCGCTATGACAAGCCGGAGCCACATTCGGTGCGCGCGCATTGGTCGGCCAAGAGCTTCGGCGAATGGGGGCTGCGGGTCTGGGTGCTGCTGGTGCTCGACTGGCGTGAGGCCGAAAGTGGCGAGCTGACGCCCTGGGTCTATGACGCCGAGCGCGAGATGCTATGGGCGCAGCAGGGCGATCAATATGCCTGTGTCCGCGGCGAAGCGGCGCCTTTGATGGTCACCTTCCATGAGAGCATCGACGATCTCGAGCGCGAATTTGCCGAGCATGGCTATTTTTATCTCGGTTCGCGCGGCATCACCGGCAAGATCGCGGTGCTACGCTACAATCTCGACGAGATGCCGGATTTCTCCGTCGGGGTCAGCATCGGCGCGACGGCGGAGAAGGCGGCCGACCGGGTAATGGTGGCCTTGGCTGCACCTGAGCCCGCTCCATTGCCGGCGCTGCAGGCAGGCCAGCATGACGGTGCGCTCGATGCGATCCGCGACCTAGTCGGCTGGAACACGGTGTGGGATGCCATCAATGAGCGACCCTATACCAGCCTCAGCCGCACCTGGGTGGCGCAGAAATTCGGCGGCTTCGGTGTCTGGCTCACCGACATCTTCTATCACGCGATGCTCTCCGGCTGCTTCGATACCGAACTGGTGCGGGAGAATCTCCGCGCCGTGCTCGCCGCCGCCCAGCCGGTCGGCAATCTGCCCTGCCTCGTCACCGGTCGCGATGCCTGGATCGACCGCTCACAGCCGCCGGTTTGTTCCTTCGTTTTCTGGATGATGGCGGAACGTGCCGGTGCGGCCGATCTCATTGACCTCGCTTATCCGAAGCTGCTCGCCAATCACGACTGGTGGTTCAAGCATCGCGACGGCAATGGCGACGGCTTGTTCGAATGGGGTACCACGGCGGGGGTGGGCGAGGGGCTCTATCGCAGCACCAAGCTCGGCGCCAAGAACGAATCCAGCATGGACAATTCGCCACTGCATGATGAAGCCGTGTTCGACAAGGCGAGCGGCACGCTGGATTGTGCCGATATCGGCCTCAACAGCCTGCTGGTGCTCGATGCCGAGGTCCTCGCCTTGCTGGCGGAACGGCGCGGCGATGCTTCGACGGCGAAGCGGCTGCGTGAACGCGGCGCGGCACTGGCGGTCCGCGTGCGCAAAGAGATGTGGGACAGCGAGCGCGCGATCTTCGCCAACCGCAAATGGGACGGCCGCTTCATCCGCGCCTTGGCGCCGACCAGTTTCTATCCGCTGCTGGCCGGCATCGCCGATACGCAGCAGGTGGCGGCCTCCTTGCGCCATCTCGCCGATCCGCAGAAATTCGGCGGCGGCTGGGGCCTGCCTTCCGTGGCGCGCGACGATCCCGCTTATCCCGACAATGTCTATTGGCGCGGCCGCATCTGGCCGCCGCTCAATTTCCTCACCTATTACGGATTGAAGCGCCTGGGGCTCGATGCCGAGGCTAGCCACCTCGCCGGCATGAGCTGCAAGCTCTTCGCCCAGGCCTGGGAAAAGCGGCAATGTCCGGAGAACTTCAGCGCCGAGACCGGTCTCGCCGATGACCAGCCGGATACCGATACCTTCTATGGCTGGGGTGGCCTGATGCCGATGCTGGGCGTCGCCGAGCTGATCGACGTGACGCCTTGGCATGGCTGGGAGATCACCCATCAACCCGGCGACTGGTCGCTGGGGCCGCTGATCGCGTTTGGCAAACAGGCCGTGCTGCAGGGGAAGGATGGCTGGCTGTCGCTGACCCTCGATGGCAGCGAGGTCCTGCGCACATCGGTGCCGGGCCGTCTGCGGCAGATTGAGCTGACCGGCAACGGCTTTGCCTGCCGCTTGCCCGATCTGCTGCCGGAAGGCAGCGAGATCATCCTGCCGCAGCAAGCCGTGACCGGCATTAAAAAGGCCGTTTGCGCCGCCGGCGATCTTGCGCCGACGCCATCTGTCGAGAATAGTGGAAGCGTATTCAAATTGCCGGCCAAGGCGGCCGGTGGCGTCTTCCGCGTCGAATGGTGAGAAAGCCGGACGCGGCGCACAGCTAGGCAGCTGCAAAATGGCAGTCGGGGGTAGCGGGTGATCGTCGTTTT
>DATMUQ010000818.1:0-5661 GCA_035563795.1 Terriglobales bacterium
TCGGGCACAGCGCCCGCCAGTGCCGATACCATCACCATCGCCCATTCGACCTGGGTCGGCTATGGGCCGCTCTACATTGCCCGGGACAAGGGCTTCTTCAAAGAGAACGGCGTCGATGTTGATCTCGTCATCATGGAAGACCCCAAGGAACGTTTCCCGACCCTGATGGCCGATCAGATCCAGATGATTGCCAGCACGGTTGATACGGCACTCCTCTATATGAAGAAGCCGGACGACTATCAGTATGTCGTGGCGATCGATGATTCCGATGGCGGCGACGGCATCGTCGCCAATAAGGACATCACCAGCATTGCCGATCTCAAGGGCAAGCAGGTGGCGGTCAATGAAGGTTCGGTCTCCGAGTTCTATCTGAACGTGCTGCTGGCCAAGGCCGGCCTCAAGGAAACCGACCTTAATATCGTCAACATGACGGCCGGTGACGCCGGCGGCGCCTTCGTCAGCAAGCGCGTCGACGCGGCGGTGACCTGGGAGCCCTGGCTCAGCAAGGGCAAGGTGACCGATCACGGTCATCTGCTGGTCGACAGCTCGACCACGCCGGGCCTGATCACCGATGCCATCATCGCCAAGACCAGCTGGGTGCAGGCGCATCAGAAGGAAGTGGCGGGTATCGTCAAGGCCTGGAACGAGGCGGTGGCTTATTACCGCTCCAATCCCGATGAATCGATTGCCATCATGGCCAAGGGCGTTGGCGGCTGGCTCAAGGATCCGAAGGACTTCAAGGACACGTTGGGTGGCATCAAGTTCTACGGCGCCGATGACAACAAGGCCTTCTTCGGCACCAAGGACAAGCCGGGCCCGTTGACCCAGACCGTGCAGGAAGCGATCGATGTCTGGTCGGGTCAGGGCAAGGTGCAGGTGAAGACGACGCCGGCCCAGCTCATCAATTACGACTTCGTCAATCAGTAAACCCATGTCCTTCGACGCTTATTTCGCGCCGAAGAAGGAAATTCCCCGCCGCGCTTATCTGACGGTAAGCGTGGCGGTGGCCCTTCTGGTTCTGGCGGTCTGGTGCGTGCTGTCCTATGGCGGGCTGGTACGCGAAGATTTTCTCCCAACCCCGATTGCGGTCATCCAGGCCGGCATCGACGGTGTCTCCGACGGTTCGCTGTTCCGGGATACCGGCATCAGTCTTTATGAGATCATGTCCGGCTTCATCCTGGCATCGATCTTCGCGGTACCGCTCGGCATTCTCATGGGCAGCTTCAAGATCGCCGAAGCGGCGCTCGAGCCCATCACCAATTTCGTGCGCTATCTGCCGGTCTCGGCGCTCATTCCGCTGCTGATCCTGTGGATCGGCATCGGCATGGCGGAGAAGATCGCCGTCATCTTCATCGGCACCTTCTTCCAGCAGCTCATCCTGATCGCCGATGTGTCGCGCGGCGTCTCACATGATCTCCTGGACGTCTCCTACACCCTGGGGGCGAGCCGGCGGCAGGTGATCCGCCGGGTGCTGATCCCGGCCACCATGCCGGGTGTCATGGATGCCCTGCGTGTCACTTTGGGATGGGCCTGGACCTATCTAGTGGTGGCGGAACTGGTCGCTGCCAATAAGGGGCTCGGCTATTTCATTTTGAATTCGATGCGGGGCCTCTTCACCGACCGCATCTTCCTCGGTATCGCGGTGATCGGCCTGCTCGGCCTCATCAGCGATCAGTTGTTCAAGTTCCTGCGGGCGCGATTGCTTCCCTGGACAGTGCAGGGCTAGGGGCGGTCATGGCAAAGCTGGAAATCAACAACGTCAATCTGCGCTTCAATCCGAAGCGCGGCAATCCGGTCACCGCCCTCGATGGCATCTCGCTCAATGTCGAGGAGAACGAGTTTGCCGTCATCGTCGGACCGTCAGGCTGTGGCAAGTCGAGCTTGCTCAGGCTGGTGGCGGGCCTCAACCGCCAGACCAGCGGCAGCATCACCCTGGATGGCAAGGCGGTCACCCGGCCTGGCAAGGACCGCGGCATGGTGTTCCAATCCTACACCCTCTATCCCTGGCTGACGGTGCAGCAGAATGTCGAGTTCGGTCCGGAGCTGGCGGGTGTCTCGGCGGTGGAGCGGGCGGCGATCGCCAAGCGTTTCATCGCCCAGGTCGGCTTGGATGGGTTCGAGAAGGCTTATCCGAAGCAGCTTTCCGGCGGCATGATGCAACGCGTCGCGCTGGCGCGGGCCTTGGCCAATGATCCGGAAATCCTGCTGATGGATGAACCCTTCGGCGCACTCGACAGCCAGACCCGTTCCCTGATGCAGGAATTGCTGCTGGATATCTGGCAGCAATCGCAGAAGACCGTGCTCTTCATCACCCATGATATCGACGAGGCAATCCTGCTCGGTGACCGCGTCTATGTGATGACGGCGCGGCCCGGTCGGATCAAGGAGATGATCGAGATCAAGATTCCCCGACCGCGCTCGGTCGACCTCTTGACCTCGCCGGAATTCATCGCCTTGAAGCGGCGCATCATGGGCCTGATCCATGATGAGGCTGTGCGGGCGATGGCGTGAGGGGATAGAGAAGGCCGACAGGGACAACCAGGTTCTCGAGATGTTTGCTCGTGAAACGGTTGTCCCTGTCGCAGGTGCCGTGGCCCTGCTGCGCGTCAGAGGCCATGGCGTCCGAGAAAGTCGAACGGCCCTCAGCTCTTGAAGGCAGCCAATTGTTCCTGGAGATCGCTGCGCTGTTCGCAGCCCGAGGGACAGAGCTTGGCGAGGACATCGAGCTGCTTCTGCGCCAGATCCGGACGCTTCATCGCCAGATAGAGCTCGCCGAGATATTCATTGGCATCGATATGGCTGGGATTGAGCGCCAGTGCCTTCTGATAGGCGACGAGCGAATCCTGGAGGTTGCCGGTCTTGCGCAGGCTGAAGCCGAGTTCGTTGAGTGCATCGGCGCTGTTCGGATCCTGCGCCAGTGACTGCTTCAACAGCGGAATGGCACCGGCATAGTCACCCGCATTGATCTTGCTCAGCGCCTGGTCATAGGCGCTGCTGCTGCTTTGGGTGGCGGTCGGGCTGGGCGTGTCGGTGGTATCGCTGCTGCTCGATCCGGCGGCATGGGCATAGAGCGGCAGGCCAGCGGAGAGCAAAGCTGCGACCCCCGCAATCATGACACCATATAACGGCTTAACCATTGAAGTTTCCTTTCTGTCCAGAGCTGGGCGGCAACGTAAGGCGGGTATCAACACAAGGAGACAACGTTGCTTCATCCCGTTGACCGACCCTGTTGGGCGAATATTCCCGCTGTCGATATACGCGAAACTGTCATCTATAGTTGCGCCGCTCTTATCGTAACGCGTGGTGACAGGAAACTGAAAGCGGCATCCGACGACCGGCTTGGTCGCCACTGGGGATGGGCTTGGCCGCTGGAGGCCGGATGCCCGCTTTCAGCCCGTGGGGCGAATGGCAGCTGCCGAGATTGCCTAATTCGCCTTCACCACGATGGTGCCCACCATCTTCGGATGCACTGAACAGAAATAGCTGTAGGTGCCAGGTTTCGAGAATGTGACGGAAAAGCTGTCATCGGTATCGAGGGCCGGCGATTTGAAAGCCGGCGGCGTGTCTGCACTGACGACGGTATGAGGGATGTCGTCATGATTGGTCCAGGTCACCTGCGTCCCCACCGTCACCGTCAAGGTCATGGGGGCGAAATCGAAATTGTCGATATCGACATGGTTGGCCAGGGCAGCCGACTGGGTTGGCGGCACTGCCGGCGGTTCGGTCGCCGGAACCTCGAAGCCGGGCCGGTCGGGTGTGTCGGCATGTGCCGAGTGCAGCAGGAAGAGCAATCCGGCAGCGGCGGCAATCACTGCCACAACTTTGCCGGAGACAGTCTTCTGGGATCGATACATGACAGGGCTTCCTCGGTTTCACGCATTCAAGGTGGCGTCGGTGATCACCAGCGGCTGATTGACGGCGACCAGGTTGACGTCGGTGATGCCGAGCATTGATTTCAACCTGCTGGCTTCGACCTTCAGCGGGCCTGGGCTGGGCGCCGTTCCGGGTGCGGGCTGCGGGAAGGCGGTCGAGTTGGCGGTGTGGAAGGAGACGCTGCCTTCGACCTTCTGGATGATCTGATGGATATGGCCATTGAGCACGGTGACAGAGCCGAAGCGCTTCAGATAGCCCAGGGCCTGGGCGGCATCATCGGTACCCCAGCCCCAATCGGCATAGACCATCCATAGCGGGATATGGGTGAAGACGACGATCGGCGTGCTGGCGGCGAGCGCTTTCACATCGGCTTCCAGCCATTTCAGCTGGTCGTCGCCGAGATGGCCATAGCCACCGGCCTTGAAGCCGAGCACATTGACCAGGGCAATGAAATGCACGCCGCTCTGGTCGAAGCTGTACCAGCCATTGGCGGTCTTGGAGAAGCGCTCGAAGAAGGCCTTGCCGTCATCTCCGATCACGTCATGTTCGCCCGGCACGTAATGAACGTCGAGATGGGCATCCTTGATGATTTCCGCCGCGGTATCGAATTCATCCGCCTTCGACAGGTGGCTGACATCGCCGGTATGGATCATGAAGGTGGGCTGGGTCGTGAGGGCCCGGACCTTGCCGACGGCCTCCTTGAAAGTGCCCGGCGCATCCGGGTTGGGCGCTTTGTTGAAGCCGATATGGCTGTCGCTGATCTGCACGAAGCTGAAGCTGCCGGTATCGGCGAGGGCCGAGGCCGCAAAGCCGAGACCGGTGGAGCGGGGGATGCCGCCGGCCACGGTCCAGATCAGCCCGGCTCCCGCCCAGGCGCCGCATTTCAGGAAATTGCGCCGGTTGGCCTGCAGGGCGGTGGTTTCGGACTGAAATGCCGTATCGCGGTTGTCATTGGGTTGAGGCATGATCGATCTCCTGGTGATGGCAGGTTGCAGCAGCTTTTGATGCTGTGTGCTCGGAGATCGGCGGTGGGGCCGTGCTATTCGCAACTTTTTTATTCCCGCGGCGCCACCAGAAAAATTTTTCGCCAGGACGAATAAAATGCCCCCGGCACCGATCTACCCCCGACATGCAGGGTGCATCTTGTGCCGTGCACCTGGCCGGTTGGCTTCAAAGGAGTAGCGGCGCAATGCATCTATCGGCTCGATTGTCCCCGTGGCCTCGATTGTCCCCGTGGCGATGACGCAGGTCTGAGCATGGCTGGCGAGTCACGACCGGCGGAGATGGAGGCGGCCCGCTTCAAGGCCGAGGTGCTGGTGCATCTCGATGCCGCCACCAATCTTGCCCGCTGGCTGCTGCGCAATCCGGTCGAGGCCGAGGATGTGGTGCAAGAGGCGGTGCTGCGCGCCTATGCCTATTTTTCCACCTTCCGGGGCGTGAACGCGCGGGCCTGGCTGCTGCAGATCGTGCGCAATACCGCCTATGCCGCGATGAAGCGGACCAAGGGCATTCACATGGTGAATTTGCAGGACGATCAGGGCGATCGCGACGACCACGCGCGGGGCGTCGATCTGGTCGATCCCGCCGGCGATCCGGAGACACTGTTGATACAGCATGAGGCCACGCGCCAGATCGATGATCTGCTGGCGCAGCTGCCGGTCGAGTTGCGCGAATGCATCGTGCTGCGCGAATTGCAGGAGCTCAGTTACCGGGAGATCGCGGAGATCACCGGCGTTCCCATCGGCACCGTGATGTCCCGCTTGTGGCGGGGACGGCGCCTGCTCAGCG
>DATMUQ010000819.1:0-2061 GCA_035563795.1 Terriglobales bacterium
CAGGTTCCTGATTTCAGTTGATAATCGCTGCGACCCGCCGCTTCTGCCGGGTTGTGAGGGAGGGGGTAATGATGAAGATGCGCAGTCTCGTCGCGGCGATGGCTCTGACCTCCATCGCCTTAGCCTGGCCGCTTGCCGGCAATGCGGAGCAATTGAAAGGGACGAATTTCATCAATGTCGTGGGCCGGAACACCCTGGTCGGCAAGGCTTCCGACGGTGCCAGCTTCCGGGTCTATTTCCTGCCGGGCGGCATGGTCACCTATCAAGACAATCGCAACAAGAACGATCAGGGCACCTGGATGCTCGACAAGAATGGCGATGTCTGCGTGACCTGGGCGCATCTGCTCGCCGGCAAGCAGAATTGCTATCAGGTGAATGTCGATAAATCGCACGTCACCTGGGGTAACAAGGACATGTCGAACCAGGGCGGCCTGGTCGGCGGCGTCGCCTCGATGGATGCCAAGCCGCTGCAATGAGCGCGTCACAGCTGGTATCTGCCAAAAAGAAACGCTCGGCTGTCATTCCAGCCGAGCGTTTTCATTTTACGGCAATGAAGCTGGTCAGACCGACTTGCGGCCGAAGCCCGTGGTCTTGAAGGTCTGGATGCCGTGCTTGCGACCCTGGCGCCGGCCTTCTCCGCCCGCACCGCCGGTACCCGCCGGCTGGAAGGCGGGGATGAGCTGATGCTTGCCGGGGCCGATGAGATCGGCGCGGCCCATCCGCTTCAAGGCCTCACGTAGCACCGGCCAGTTTTCCGGATCGTGATAGCGCAGGAAGGCCTTGTGCAGGCGGCGCTGCTTCAAGCCCTTGATGGCGGCCACTTCTTCGGAGACGCCGCGGCGCACCGGGCGCAGCGGGTTGTAGCCGGAATGATACATCGCCGTCGCTAAGGCCATCGGCGAGGGCAGAAAGGTCTGCACCTGGTCGGCGCGGTAGCGGTTGCGCTTCAGCCACAAAGCCAGGTTCATCATATCCTCATCGCTGGTACCGGGATGGGCGGCGATGAAATAGGGAATGAGGAAGTATTCTTTCTTGGCTTCCTTGGCGGCCTTGTCGAACAGCTCCTTGAACTTGTCATAGGAGCCGATGCCAGGCTTCATCATCTTGGAGAGCGGACCATCCTCGGTATGTTCTGGCGCGATCTTCAGATAGCCGCCGACATGATGCTCGACCAGTTCCTTGATATAGGCCGGGCTCTGGACCGCGAGGTCATAGCGGACACCGGAAGCTACCATCACCTTCTTGATGCCCGGCAGCTCGCGCGACTTCTTGTAGAGCTGGATCAGCGAGTCATGGCTGGTATTGAGATTGGGGCAGATATCCGGGAACACGCAGGACGGACGGCGGCACAGTGATTCCGTGCGCTTATCCTTGCAGGCCATGCGGTACATATTGGCGGTCGGGCCGCCGATATCCGAAATGATGCCGGTGAAACCCGGCGTCTTGTCGCGGATGACCTCGATCTCGCTGAGGATCGACTTCTCTGAGCGGCTCTGGATGATGCGGCCTTCATGCTCGGTGATCGAGCAGAAAGAGCAGCCACCGAAGCAGCCGCGCATGATGGTGACGGAGAAGCGGATCATGTCCCAGGCGGCGATCTTGGCATCGCCATAGCTGGGATGCGGGGCACGCGCATAGGGGAGTTCGTAGACCGCATCCATTTCCGGCGTGGTCAGCGGAATCGGCGGCGGGGTCAGCCACACGTCACGATCGCCATGGCGCTGCACCAAAGCGCGGGCATTGCCGGGATTGCTCTCCCGGTGCAGCACGCGCGAGGCACGGGCATAGGCCTCGCGGTCCTGCGTCACCTGCTCGAAGCCCGGCAGGCGCACGACGGTCTTGTCGCCGAGAATGCGCGCGGCTTCGCTGCCTTCCTCGAGATCATTGGCCGGCGCCACGGTCCAACCTTCCGGCACGGTATCCTTCATCACGGCAACGCCGCGGATATCGTCGATCTCCGAGGGCTTATCGCCGCGGGCGATGCGATGCGCCACCTCGACGACGGCACGCTCGGCATTGCCATACAGCAGGATATCGCCCTTGGCATCGACCAGGATCGAG
>DATMUQ010000820.1:0-3985 GCA_035563795.1 Terriglobales bacterium
GCCATCGACATCGGCCCCCGCCGCTGCAGCGCATATTCGAGCGCGATCTTCGCCTTGCCGCGCAGAGTGCCGGCGCGCTCATTCAAGGTCAGGGCATTGGCGATTCTGTAGATGAGGCGGAGCTGCAGGTGGTCCTGCAGGTTCTCACCCACCCCCAGGAGGTCATGCAAAGGCGTGATGCCGAGATCGCGCAGGCGCTGCCCCTGACCGATCCCGGAGAGTTCCAGGAGCTGCGGCGAGCCGATGGCGCCGGCCGACAGGATCACCTCGCCCCGTGCCGAGGCCCGCGCCGGCTGGCCGGCGACGGTGAGTTCGACACCGGTGGCGCGCCTGTTCTCGAGCAATACGCGCGCCGCATGGGCGCCGGTGACGATGCGGAGGTTGGGCCGCTGCCGCGCCGGCTTCAGGAAGGCCTTGGCGGCATTGACACGGACGCCGCCACGCTGGGTCACCTGGAAATAGGCGATGCCGGTATTGTCGCCGCGGTTGAAATCGGCGATGCGCGGGATGCCGGCCGCCACCGCCGCGTCGCGGAAGGAATCCAGGATCGGCCAATGCAGCCGCTGCTTCTCGATACGAAGTTCCCCACCGCGGCCATGCAGCTCATCCGCCAGTGACGGATCATCGTCGGCGGCAAAGTCCTCATGCTGCTTGAAGAAGGGCAGCACATCGTCCCAGGCCCAGCCGGCATTGCCGAGCTGGCGCCAGTGATCGTAATCGCGGGCCTGGCCGCGCATATAGATCATGCCGTTGATCGAGGAACAGCCGCCCAGCACCTTGCCGCGCGGATAATAGATCGCGCGGCCATTGAGGCCGGGCTCCGCCTCGGTCTTGAAGCACCAATCGGTACGCGGATTATTGATGCAATAGAGATAGCCGACGGGGATATGGATCCAGACATAATTGTCCTTGCCTCCCGCCTCCAGCAGCAGCACCGAGACGTCGGGGTCGGCCGACAGCCGGTTCGCCAGCAGGCACCCGGCCGTGCCGGCGCCGACGATGATGTAGTCAAAGGTTCCGAGATCGAGATCGTTGTCGAAGGCCATTCATCACCCTGGTCGCGTCATTCGGTCTAAAGGCGTGATCGCGCGAACTTTACGTATGCGACGCTGCTACCCAGCCCGGACTATTACCCGGAAGACTTTCGCTTCATAAGGGTTGCTTTCGCAAGTAGGATGCTGGCGGATTTCTCGATTGGGCGGCTTCATGTCACAACGTGTTTTGATTCTTGGCGGATATGGCAACTTTGGCAAGCGCATTGCCCGCGCCCTGACGAAAAGCAATATCCCGGTCATCATCGCCGGTCGCAGCCGGGACAAGGCGGAGGCCTTGCAGCGCACCTTGCCGGCGGGCATGGCGGAAGTCGCCGCCTTTGACGTCAATCAGGCAAGCGATACCAGGCTCGGCGACTTGTGGCCTGACCTGGTAATCAACACCTGCGGCCCCTTTCAACTGAACGACTATAATGTCGCCCGAACCTGTATCGAACGCGGCATCGACTATGTCGATCTCGCCGATGGCCGCGACTACGTTGCCGGATTTTCGACGCTGGACGCCTTGGCCAAGTCCCGCAATGTGCTGGCGGTCACCGGCGCCAGCACCGTCCCCGGCCTTTCCTCGGCGGTGCTCGATGACTGGCATGGCGACTTTGCGGCCATCGAGACGCTGAAATTCGGCATCAGCCCCGGCCAGAAATCCGAGCGCGGGCTGGCGACGGCACAGGCGATCCTCACCTATGTCGGAAGGCCGCTGAAGCCCTTCCGCAGCCCCAAGCCCATGGTCTACGGTTGGCAGGACATCTATCGCCAACCCTATCCCGGCCTCGGTCATCGCTGGATGGCGAATTGCGAGGTGCCGGATCTCGATCTGCTGCCCGCGCGCTACAATCTCAAGAGCATCCAGTTTTCCGCCGGCATGGAACTCCGCGTCGTGCATTTTGCGCTTTGGGCGATGTCCTGGGTCGTGCGTGCCGGGATACCGATCGATTTTGTGCGCTGGGCGAAACCGCTTTTGCAGCTGAGCGACCGCCTCGACGGCTTGGGCTCCGGCGACGGCGGCATGCATATCGTCGTCACCGGTACCGGACAGGATGGCCGCCCCTTGCAGCGCAGTTGGTTTATCATCGCCTATAACGGAGACGGCCCGCAGATCCCGACCATTCCTGCCATCGTCCTGGCGAAGAAAATCCTGCGCCGCGATCTCACGATCAAAGGGGCTGTCCCCTGTCTGGGCCTCGTCACGCTCAAGGAATACTTGCAGGAGCTGAAGCCGTTCCAGGTCCAGACCTTCACGGTCTGAACCCGCAAAAGCGTCGAAGCAGAAGCATCTTCCCGTCATGCACAACCCTGCCACGATATTTCCTGGCAACGGCTGCCAATCCTGGCTAGGCTGGCGTAAAGTATGCTGTCGCCATAGCAACGCTGCGGCAGCGGTATCTTCTGCCGATAAGCGAAGATGCCAACGACGCGTGATCGTCATTGTGGGCACAAGCGATCCAGGGGCGAAACGATGCCTGAGCTGACGGGACATATTCTGATGCCGATCGCCGGCGTGATCGTCGGCTGGTTCATTGACAAGGATGTGCCGAGTTATGGCCTCTGCCAGGTCGCGGTCTCCTATATCCTCTTCGTCGCCATCCTGTTCATCCTGGCGCTCGGTCCCTGGAAGCTGTTTCACTGGCACCGCAAGCGGCGCAGCAATAAGAGCGCCCGGCAATCCGACTGAGCGATAGTCAGAAATTCAGCGCCAGCTTTTCCGCCGCTGCTTTCGCCGCTGTGCGGGCCTCCGTGTCGACCTCGGGGCCGAACAGGGTCTTCTCGACGATGATGCCGTGGATATCGGTGATGCCGATGAAGCGGAGCCACATCTCCATATAGGGCTTCTGGAAATCGTAATCGGCAGCCGGGGTCGAACCGCCGGCGTTGTAGTCGAGGCCGCGCGCATAGATCACCGCCGCCTTCTTGCCACCGAGCATGCCGGTGAGGCCGCGTTCGTCGAAGGTGAAGAGCACATCCTTCTGCGAGATGAGATCGATCAGATGCTTCAGCTTGTAGGGAATGCCGAAATTCCACAGCGGCACGGCGAAGAGCAGCTTGTCGGCGGCATGGAACGGCGCGGCGAGTCGGCGGATGCCCTCCCAGGCCGCCTGCTTGTCGGGCGTGAGCGGCGTGCCACTGATGCCGGCATATTTCGCCGCCAGGGCAGCACCGTCGAATTCCGGCATCTCCGCCGCCCAGAGGTCGAGGACCTCGACCTCATCCGCCGGATGGGCCTGGCGATAGGCGGCGATGAAGGCGGCCGCCACCTCGATCGAGGCTGAACGCTGTTTGCGCGGCGAAACTTCAACATAAAGCAGCCTGGCCATGAGCTTCTCCCTGGATTCCGTTCGGAGCTGATCGGATGAACGGAGCTTAACGGCCGGCAATTAAGTTAATAGACGAATTATTATATAGATATTCATCCGTAATATTATTTAATTGGCGTACCGTCTTTCACGCCAACCACGCCTGCCGGAGCCGTAGCCGTCATGTTCGAGACCGAATTGCTGAAGAGCTTCGTGACGGTGGCCGAAAGCGGCGGCTTTACCCGCGCGGCAGAGCTGCTCAATTCGACCCAATCGACCATCAGCGCGCAGATCCGCCGCCTGGAGGAACAGGCCGGGCAGCCGCTCTTTGCCCGCAGTACACGGAGCGTTGCCTTGACCCCGGCCGGGGCGACCTTGCTCAGTTACGCGCGCAGCATCCTGCAGTTGAACGCCGATGCGCAGGCGCGGCTGTCCGGCAAGGGCTATGCGGGCAGCTTGCGCATCGGTGTCGCCGAGGACCTGACCGAGAGCTGGCTGCCAACCATTTTGCGCCGCTATGGCACCCGCCATCCGCAACTGCAGCTCGAGCTTGAAGTCGGCATCGGCCCGCGTTTGTTCCTGAAGCTCGATGACCGTGAACTCGATCTCGTGATCGGCGGCCTCTGCACCGGCGATACACGC
>DATMUQ010000821.1:0-3260 GCA_035563795.1 Terriglobales bacterium
CTCGACTGTTAAATGTTATGCTGAACTGTTTCCCGCCGGTAGCGCATCAGAGATAGCCGCCGGATAGCGCGATGACGACGACGATCAGCAATACGACCGTCAGGCCGCTCGGGCCATAGCCCCAGCCGCGGCTGTAAGGCCAGGCGGGGAACGCGCCGATCAGCATCAGGATCAAAAGAATCAGCAAAATCGTGCCAAGCATCTCGTACCTCCCGATCAGGTTAAAGGGATGCTTGCCGGTCGTTCCGACAAGCTCAGGAACTCAGTGTCCGAACAGCAGCCAAATCAGGATGAGCACCGGAATCGGAATACCCAGCACCCAGAGAAGCACATAGCGCATGTTTCTCCTTTCGATTTCGGGCCGCCTCTCTTCGCCTAAGTATTCAGGCAGCGTCGCTGCGATCTCGCGAGGCGGACTTGGGCAATAGCAGGTTGCCATCCGGGATGAACGGCGCTTGCGATTGCACGTGACGGTCTATCGGGCTAACGGGGCCGCAGGCTTCGCTGTTCCGATCCCTTTGTCAGGTTGCCATCAAGGTTATGTGATGCAACCTATGGCACTGCTCTTCATGCTTGTGCGATGGCGCCAAACATCGCTGGCGACTAAGCGCCTGATTGAATCATGCGTCGCTCATGGCGCGGTGCGTGGCCCGTATGAAGGCGATAGTTCTTGGCGAAATGCGACGCCGAGACGAAGCCGGTGGCCAGGGCAATGTCGGTGACCGAGAGTGTCGAAAGCCGCAGCAGCTTGCGGGCCTCATCCAGTCGCAGGTTGAGATAATAGCGCGCCGGTGCGAGGTCGAAGGCCGCGCGAAAAAGTCGTTCCAATTGACGTCCCGAGAGCGCGACGCGCGCTGCGATGGCGGCGATCGAGAGCGGCGCTTCGATATGCGACTCCATCAATGCTACCGCATGAGCGATCTGCGGCGATGAGGTCTCCAGGCGATGCTGCAGGGCCATGCGCTGCCGCTCCAGCGGCTGCCGCAGCGTTCCATGAATGAACTGGTCGGCAATCAGGGCCGCAAGCTCGCTGCCCTGTTGCTCGCGGATGAGATGCAGCATCATGTCCATCGCAGCGACGCCGCCGGCGCAGGTGCAGATGCCACGATCGATGACGAAAAGTTCGCTGCAGACCTCAAGCTCCGGAAAGGATTCGAGGAAGGCCGGGCGGTAGTCCCAATGCACGGTGCAGCGGTGACCCTGCAGCAATCCGGCCCGGGCCAGGATGAAGCTGGCGGTACTGACGGCGCAGATGAGTTTGCCCGCACCCTTCATGCGCCGCAGGAAAGGCGGCAACAGGCGGTGGCGATAGGTCTCGCTGCCGAGGCCGCCGCACAGCACCACCATATCGGGCAGGGTCTTCAATGTGGCCAGGGCGGTGGTGGCAACTGGCAGGCGGCCGCTGCTTTCCACGATACCCCCGTCCGGTGCCAGATGCGTCCAGCGATAGAGTTCCTGCCCGCGCATCAGATTGGCGCTACGCAAAGGCTCCACCGTCGCGGCATATGCCATCAGCGAGAATCCAGGTAACAGCACGATTCCGACATGGATCGCTGCATCATCTGGAGCGGTATCTTGTGGGCCATTAGCCATGTCTTAGCTCTATTTTCACTGCGGGCGGTGGCCGAAAGGTGCTCGCCGATGTCGAAAAATGAACAGTCAGGGAATGGTGCCGGATGACACCATATCAGGCAAGAAGAAAGCCGAATGACGCGGGAGAACACCATGGGTGACAGCGAAGCGCAGATCCTGGCCGAGGTTGATATCCCGGCCAAGGCGGAAACGGCTGGCCCGGTATCACGCGGCCGGCGACGGCATGGCCAGGCGGCGCCACGCCTGCAGCAATCGGTTCCCGCCGGCATCCTGCGCAATGCCTTCGCGCCGGTCGCACCGCTGAGCCAGGACCAGCTGATGACCTTGCATGGGGCGTCCCTGCGGCTTCTGGAAGAGATCGGCATCGAATTCATGGGCGGGGCGGCGCGGCGGCTGTTTCGTGAAGCAGGTGCGGAGGTCAATGAGGCGACCGGCCTCGTGCGTATCCCCCGCGGCCTTGTCGATCGGGCTCTGGCGACAACGCGATCCTCGTTCACGCTGACGCCGCGCAATCCCGCCCGGGCGCTCAATGTCGGCGGCAATTGCATCTCCTTTGGTCTGGTGGCCGGCCCGCCCAATATCCATGATTGCGTCAATGGCCGGCGCTCCGGCAATCACGCCGATTATGTGACACTGATCAAGCTCGCCCAGTCTTTCGATATTATCCATTTTCTTGGCAACCAGCCGACGGCGCCGATCGAGCTGCCGGCAGAGACACGGCACCTCGATTGCTATCTCGCCAATGTCACTTATGCCGACCGGGTCTATCATTGCAGCGCCATCGGACGTGACCGGGCACTGGATGGCATCGATATCGCGGCGATCGCCCGTGGCAAAACGCGGGAAGAGCTGATCGATGATCCTTCCGTCATCACCATCATCTCGGTGAATTCACCGCGGCGCTTCGATGAGGCGATGAGCGATGGTCTGATGGCGATGTCTGAATTTGGCCAGGCGGTGGTGGTGACACCCTTCACCCTCATGGGGGCGATGACGCCGGTCACCCTGGCAGCGGCGCTGACCCAGCAGAACGCCGAGGCTTTAGCCGGTATTGTGCTCACGCAGTTGACACGCCCCGGTGCGCCGGTGGTCTACGGCGCCTTTACCTCCAATGTCGATATGCATAGCGGCGCGCCGGCTTTCGGCACGCCGGAGAATGCCCGGGCGACGATGGCGGCGGGGCAGTTCGCCCGGCTCTATAACCTCCCGTACCGCGCCAGCAATGCCAGTGCCAGCAATGTGGTCGATGCCCAGGCCGCCTATGAGTCGGAGATGTCGATCTGGTCCTCCGTCATGGGCCACGCCAATCTCGTCTATCACGGGGCCGGCTGGATGGAAGGCGGCCTCACGGCGTCATTTGAAAAGATCGTGCTCGATGTCGAGATGTTGCAGATGATGGCGCAGACCATCCAGCCGATCGATGTCGCGCCGGACGAGATCGCCCTCGACACCATCGCCGGGGTTGCCAGCGGCGGACATTTCTTCGGCACCGATCATACCCTGGCGCGCTATCGGACGGCCTTCTACCAGCCGCTGCTCTCCAACTGGCAGAATTACGAAGCCTGGGAACTAGCCGGCGCGGAGAATGCCACTCAGCGGGCGACGAAGATCTGGCAGCGAGCCCTGCGGGAATACCAGCAGCCGCCGATGGATCCGGCCATCGCCGA
>DATMUQ010000822.1:0-2201 GCA_035563795.1 Terriglobales bacterium
GAGCCAGTGATTGGCGGTGACATTGGCGTCCTCATGCAGTACGGCATCGTTCTCCCGCCGCTCGATGATGCAACCCTCGCCGGGCTGCATGCCGGTCAGGGTGAAGAAGACCGGCGCCGCCACCGGCGTCGTCAGCAACCGCTGCTTGGCCTCTTGATAAGTGCCGCAGGTCTCAAACACCTGGCGCAGCAGATGTGTCGGCGGTATCGCGCGTTGGTGCCAGACCCGGATGCGGTTGATGCACCAGTCGATCGGCAGACCAAGACCGAAGCGGTCGAAGCTGAAGGTCATCGGCCCCTGGTTGATGGCCGCGGCGAAGCGTCCCTTGGCAACGGCGGTCAACAACCCGACAAAGCCCGGCCAGGTGACATTGAGATAGGGCCCGCGCGCTGTCTCATGCCGGGCGACGACAACCTCCGCACCCAATCGCAAGGGCCAGTCGAGCGTGCGGTACAGGGTCATGGCGTCCTGGCCGTCACGCGGATGGCAGCCGGTGGTGCAGGCCCATTCATAATTGAGGTTGAGCACATAGGCCCCCGGCACCTGCAGCAGACGCTCTATCTGCGCGACATCCGGACCATAGGGACTGGCAGAGCGGGCGAGCCAGCGCCGCGACAGCCCGTCACCCCAGCGAATGGTTGCTTCGGGCAGGGTCTCCTTGGCGATGGCCAGCAGTGAGGGGAGCGATGCTGCCCGCAGCTCCGCCAACTGCACCGGCCCGGCCGGTGCATCGATGAACGGGATGGTGCGCAGCGCCGTTATGTTTGCGGTCGGTCTGCTGAGCGTGTCCATCTTATCCCCCCACTGATTTTGGCTGCTCAGCTCCGCTTTGCCAGATAGGCATCCACCAGCTCGACCAGCCGTTCCCGGCCGAAGCTGGGATCGTGCCCAGCATGAACCACGCGGACCGGCAGTTCCCGCAAGCGCTTCATGGTGCGGATATAAGTCGGGATATGTGCCCCGTCGATCTCATCCAGTAACGGGCCATCGTAAATGGCATCGCCCGAGAACAAGGTTTCGCTCGCCGCTTCCCACAGGCCGATGCTGCCCGGCGAATGACCCGGCAGATGCAGCACCTCGAAATGGCGGTTGCCGAGATCGACCACATCGCCTTCCTCAACAATTTCGGTGACCGCCGCCGGCTTGATGCCATAGCTGTTGAGGTCATAGCCGGCATGCGGCAGTGCCGTGATCAGGTCGTTCTCGATGGGATAGCCGGCAACGCTGTATTTGCGAATCTCGTCTGCGCCCATGACCGAGGACAGCAGCGTGCCCTTTTCCGTCGGGACACGTAGATTTTCCGCTTCCAACTGGTGCACCAGGGTGTGTTCGAATTCATGATGGCCGCCCATGTGATCGGCATGGGTGTGGGTGGCGACCGCCGTCACCTTCTTGTCGAGCAGGTGCTGGGCCGCCTCGCGCAAGCTGGCGATGCCCATGCCGGTATCGATCATGAGATCGCGATCACGGCCGCGCACATGCCAGATATTGCAGCGCATGAGCGGCACGACATGCGGTTCGTAGAGCAGCGTGATCTCATCGCTGATCTTCTCGATTTCAAACCAGCGATCGGCAATTGGCAGCATATCGACCTCACCGTCCGGCGAATTTGGGTGCACGCTTCTGCAGGAAGGCTTGTACGCCTTCCTGGAAATCCTCGGTCTCCGCCGCTTGCGGCTGCAGCTCGGCCTCAGTGCCCAATTGCTGTTCCAGCGAATGATGGCCGCTGACATTCATTGCCTGCTTGATCAGGGCCAGAGCGGCGGTGGGCGCCTCGGCGAGCCGTGCTGCCAGGGCATCGATTGCTGCGGGGAAATCGGCATCCGGCACTGCCTGCCAGATCAGGCCCCAATCGGCCGCCGTCTTGGCGTCCAGCGTATCGCCCAGCAGGGCCAGGCCGAGGGCACGCGCATGGCCGACCAGGCGTGGCAGGAAATAGGTGCCGCCGGCATCGGGGATGAGGCCGATGCGGCAGAAGGCCTGGGTGAAGCTGGCACTCTCGGCAGCGATGACGAGGTCGCAAGCGAGCGCGATATTGGCGCCGGCCCCGGCGGCGATGCCATTGACCGCAGCGATGACCGGCACCTTCATGTTGCGGATCTGGCGGATGATGGGATTGTACTGGCGCTCGATGACATTGCGCACGGACCTTCCGTCGCCGATGGCGCCGGCCTGGCGCAGATCCTGGCCGGCGCAGAAAC
>DATMUQ010000823.1:0-2558 GCA_035563795.1 Terriglobales bacterium
AGATAAAGCGGACCGCCGGCTTTCGGACCGGTCCCTGACAGGCCATGCCCGCCGAAGGGCTGCACGCCCACCACGGCACCGACGATGTTGCGGTTCACATAGATATTGCCGGCCGAAATCCGGTCGGTGACATGGGCGATAGTCTCATCGATCCGGGTATGGACACCGAAAGTGAGGCCGTAGCCGGTGGCATTGATCTCGGCGATCAACTGGTCGAGCTGCTCGCGCGGATAGCGCAGCACATGCAGGACCGGACCAAACACCTCGCGTTCCAGCTGGTTGATCCCGCCGATCTCGATCAAGGTCGGCGGCACGAAGGTGCCGAAGCGGCAGCTTTCCGCCAAAGCCAGTTGCTCAACGGCATGGCCGGCGCTGCGCATCTTGTCGATATGACGGGTGATATTGCGCCGCGCCTCATCAGTGATGACCGGCCCGATATCGATGGCGAGGCGATCGGGGTTGCCCACCGTCAGCTCGGCCATCGCGCCCTTCAACATGGCGAGCACGCGGTCGGCGACATCCTCCTGCAGGCAGAGAATGCGCAAGGCCGAACAACGCTGGCCGGCGGAATCGAAGGCCGAGTTCAGCACGTCGAGCACGACCTGTTCCGGCAAGGCGGAGGAGTCGACGATCATCGCATTCTGGCCGCCGGTCTCGGCGATCAGTGGCACCGGCCGGCCATCGGGATTGAGCCGCTGTGCCAACTGCCGCTGGATCAAGCGCGCGACCTCGGTCGAGCCGGTGAACATCACGCCGCGTACACGGGCATCACCCACCAAGGCAGCGCCGACGTCGCCGGCACCCGGCAGCAATTGTACCGCACCCATCGGCACGCCGGCCTCGTGCAGGATCTGCACCGCCGCCATGGCGATCAACGGCGTCTCCTCGGCCGGCTTCGCCAGCACGGTGTTGCCGGCGGCCAAGGCCGCCGCCACCTGGCCGGTGAAGATCGCCAGCGGGAAATTCCACGGGCTGATGCAAACCACCGGACCCAGCGGCCGATGCGTGTCGTTGGAGAAATGATCGCGCACTTCCGTCGCGTAATAGCGCAGGAAATCGACCGCCTCACGCACCTCGGCAATGGCATTGGGCAGCGACTTGCCGGCCTCGCGCACGATGACACCCATCAGGCTCGGCATGCGCTGTTCCATCAGATCGGCGGCACGCAACAGGTCGGCGGCACGATCGGCCGGCGGTGTCGCCTGCCAGATCGGCGCCGTCGCCACGGCATGGGCAATCGCCGCATCGACCTGCGCCACCGAGGCATCGATGCAAAGCCCGACCAGATCGCGCTGGTGGGCGGGATTGCGGATCTCGCGGGCCGGTCCTTCCTGCTCGCCATCTGCCAGCAAAGGCACTGCCCGCCATGCCCCATCGGCACCGGACAGCAAGGCCGAGGACAAGGAGGCCAGGCGCTGTTCGTTGGAAAGATCGAGGCCCGCGGAATTCGCACGCTTGCCATTGAAGAGATCGCGCGGCAAAGCAATGGCCGTATGCGGCGCGCCGATCGGCAGGCTGATCCGTACCTGCTCCACCGGGTCCTTGATCAGTTCATCGACCGGCACCTTGGCATCGGCGATGCGGTTGACGAAGGAGGTATTGGCGCCATTTTCCAGCAGCCGGCGCACCAGATAGGCAAGCAGCGTCTCATGGGTGCCGACCGGCGCATAGATGCGGCACGGCCGGTTCAGCTTGTCGCGGCCGACCACCTCTTCATAGAGCGGCTCGCCCATGCCGTGCAGGCACTGGAACTCATATTGCCCGACATAGAAGTTCTCGCCCGCCATGGCGTGGATGGTGGCCAGGGTCTGGGCATTATGAGTGGCGAATTGCGGAAAGATGGCATCCGGCGCGCCCAGCAATTTGCGCGCACAGGCGATATAGGAAACGTCGGTATGCACCTTGCGGGTATAGACCGGGAAGCCTTCCAGACCGTCGACCTGGGCGCGCTTGATCTCACTGTCCCAGTAAGCACCCTTGACCAGGCGCACCATCAGGCGATGGCCACTGCGGCGGGCGAGATCGATGACGTAGTCGAGCACGAAAGGTGCGCGCTTCTGATAGGCCTGGACGACGAAACCGATGCCGTTCCAACCGGCGAGCTCCGGCGCGAAGCACAGCGCTTCCAGGAGATCGAGCGAGATCTCCAGCCGGTCGGCTTCCTCGGCATCGATATTGAGGCCGATATCATAGCTGCGGGCCAGCACTGCCAGCGACTTCAGGCGCGGCAGCAATTCGCCCATGACGCGGTCGAATTGTGCCCGGGAATAGCGCGGATGCAGGGCCGAGAGCTTGATCGAGATGCCGGGACCTTCGTAGATGCCGCGCCGGCCGGAGGCCTTGCCGATGGCATGGATCGCCTGCTCGTAGTCGCGGAAATAGCGTTCGGCATCGGCAGCGGTGGTCGCCGCCTCGCCCAGCATGTCGTAGGAGTAGCGGAAGCCCTTCACTTCCATCTTGCGGCTGTTCGCCAGGGCTTCGGAAATGGTCTGGCCGGTGACGAATTGCTCGCCCATCATGCGCATGGCGATATCGACGCCGCGCCGGATCAGCGGCTC
>DATMUQ010000824.1:0-2559 GCA_035563795.1 Terriglobales bacterium
CGTTGCGGAGCTGCCGTTGCTGCGACGTTCGCTGCCGGTAACCGGTGCATTGCCGGAGGCTGAAAATACCATCGCCCGTAACATGATCGCGGCTTGTGCTCTTTATCGCGACGGTTTCATTACGCCGATGGCCGCTGTTGCGGGTGCCGTCGCCGATCATATCATCGCCGCATTGCGACGCGATCGGACACTGACCAAGGTCTATGTGAATAATGGCGGCGATATTGCTCTCTGGATCGGCCATGGCGCACAGCTCGATTGCGGCCTGGTGACCGATCTGCTGTCGCCGCGTGTCACCGGCATCTTCCATCTGACGCCGGAGATGCGGATCGGCGGCATCGCGACCTCTGGTGCACCGAGCAAGGGAAGGGGCGGACGGAGTTTCTCGCTCGGTATTGCCGATGCGGTGACGGTCCTTGCCGCCGATGCCGCGACGGCTGATGCCGCTGCCACCGTCATCGCCAATGCCGTCGACTTGCCGGGTCATCCCGCCATCGGGCGCGTGCCGGCGGATAGCATCGACCCCGACAGCGATCTCGGCGATCGACCGGTAACGGTTTCAGTGTCGGCGCTGGGAGCTTCCGAGGTCGCTGCAGCATTGGAGCGTGGTCGCGCGCGGGCGGAAGAGCTCTGCGCTTCGGGTATGATTGCGGCCGCTGTCCTGGCGCTGCAGGGAGAGATCAGAATGAGCGGGTCGCTGTTGCAGCGCCATCTCGCTGCGTGATGCGAAGGTAGGTGAGAAAGATGGTTGCGATAAAAGTGCGCAAGATCCAGACCTCGGTGGAAGAAGTCTTCCACGAAGGCGGGCCGGTTGCCGCGAAGCCGTTGCGGCAGGGTTCTGTCGTCGCGGTGATCGAAAACCCCTATGCCGGTCGCTATATCGAGGACATCCTGCCGATGATGGAGGCCTTGAAGCCGCTCGGTCTGGAGATGTCGCAGCGGCTGGTGGCAGCGCTGGGCGTCAAGCCGAGCGAGATCGAGGGCTTCGGCAAGGGCGCCATTGTCGGTGCCGCCGGCGAGCTGGAACATGGTGCGCTCTGGCATGTGCCCGGCGGCTATGCCATGCGCGAGCTTTTGGGCGATGCCAAGGCGATCGTGCCTTCGACCAAGAAGGTCGGCGGGCCAGGCACCCGGATCGATATTCCGGTGACCCATATCAATGCTTCTTACGTGCGCAGCCATTTCTCGGCGTTGGAAGTGAGCGTGGTCGATGCGCCCGCCGCCAATGAGATAGCCGTCATCCTGGTGATGACGACGGGTCCGCGCATCCATGCGCGGGTCGGCGGCCTGAAAGCCTCCGAGATCAAGGGAGAGGATGGATTGCGATGACAGCCAAGATTCGCAAACTGGTGGTGCAGGTCGAAGAGACCCGCAGCGAGATGGGCAAGGAGGTCACTCCGCCGGTCCGCAAGGCGGCGGCGATCGCCGTGATCGAGAATCCCTTTGCCGGCAAATATGCCGAGGACCTGACGTCGCTAATGGATATCGGCGAGGAGCTGGGTGACCTGCTCGGCCGCCGTGCCGTCGAAGCGCTCGGCATCAAGCCAAGCGAGGCCGAGAGCTATGGCAAGGCGGCGATCGTCGGCGATGCCGGCGAGCTGGAACATGCCGCAGCCATCCTGCACCCCAAGCTCGGCAAGCCGCTGCGGATGGCGGTGGAGAAGGGCGCGGCATTGGTGCCCTCGGCGAAGAAGCGCGCCGGCATCGGTGCGCCGATCGATGTGCCGCTCGGCCATAAGGATGCCGCCTTCGTGCGCTCGCATTTCGATGCCATGGAAGTGCGCGTTTCCGATGCGCCGCGGCCGAACGAGATCCTGGTCGCAGTTGTTGTCACCGATAGCGGCCGGCCGCTGCCCCGCGTGGGCGGGCTACAGGTCAGCGAGATCGAAGGCAAGGATGGGCTGCGGTAAGCGCCGGAAGGAGAAAGACAATGGCTGAAGCTGCTGCATCCGGTAGCCCCAGCGGCAAACTGGTCATTCGCAATATCGGTCTGCTGTTGAGCGGCGATATCGAGAAGCCGATCCTGGCGGCGGATACGGTTGTTGCCGTCGATGGCCGCATTGCCTTCGCCGGCAAGGAGAAAGATGCCGATGTCGGCGGTGCTGCGACCGTGATCGATGCCAAGGGCTGCACCTTGGCACCGGGTCTGATCGACAGCCATGTGCATCCGGTCTTCGGCGACTGGACGCCGCGCCAGAGCCAGCTCGGCTGGATCGATTCCTTCCTCAATGGCGGCGTCACCACCATGATCTCGGCGGGCGAGGTGCATCTGCCCGGCCGGCCCAAGGATGTGATCGGCGTCAAGGCGCTGGCGATCACCGCCCAGCGCGCTTTCGATGCCTTCCGTCCCGGCGGCGTCAAGGTGCATGCCGGTGCGCCGGTGATCGAGAAGGGCATGGTCGAGGAAGACTTCGCTGAACTGGCCAAGGCCGGCGTCAAATTGCTGGGCGAGGTCGGTCTCGGTTCCGTCAAAGCCGGCGAGGAAGCGGGCAAGATGGTTGGCTGGGCGCGCAAATATGGCATTCAGTCGACCATCCATACCGGCGGCCCTTCGGTGCC
>DATMUQ010000825.1:0-2449 GCA_035563795.1 Terriglobales bacterium
CGCCCAGACCAGTTCCGAACAGAGCAGTTCGACGGAAGCGAGCGCGACACAGGCCAGTTCAACTCAAGCGAGTCCAACGCAAGCCAGCGCTGAGCCGGCCGTCCCCACCCAGATCGCCTCGGCTGCATCGCCAGTGACCGCCCAGGCTGACCAGACCACGACCAGCCCGGCAACGACCGATCAGTCGACCACGAGCGGGACGACACCGACCGCTCCGGCCGAGCCGGCGCAGACGACAACCACCACCGATACCGGCAGCACGTCTGCCAGCACCGCAACGCCACCCGCCGCACCGACAGCGATCCCCTCGGCCGTTCCGGGTGTCGATCAGATGCTGCAGGGTTCGGGCATCACCCTGCCGGCGGTGACCGGCCAGCCAGCTCCGGCTGGTAGTACACAGACAGCCACCCAGCAGCCGGCAACGACGGCCCCTGCCGCAGCGGCTCCGGCGACAACGCCGGCAGCTCCCGCTGCAACCGGTACTGCCGGCAATTACGTCGTACCCGCGGCACCGCGTCCGGCCCCTGCCCCGGCGCAATCCACCACGGCCAGCCAGGAACAGCCGGCGGCGGCGAGCCAGCCAAGTGCGCCGACGACGGAAGCCGCGCCGGCCCCGGCAGCCCCGGCCGCGCAAGCGACTCCGGCGGCACCTGCCGCTGCGCCGGCCGCACCCGCGCCGACACCAGAACTCAGCATCGCCTTCGATCCGGCCAGCCCGGAGCTGCCCGACAGTGCCAAGGCAGCCCTCGATCAGCTGGCCCAGAAACTGTCGGCCGACGAGACTTTGCGTGTGGTCGTCAACAGCTATGCCACAGCCTCGACCGAACCTAATGACGACGAGCGCGAAAGCAAGGCGCGCCGCATGTCGCTGATTCGGGCCATCAATTTGCGGCAGTATCTGTTCAGCAAGGGGGTCAAGGCGACGCGTCTCGATATTCGTGCGCTCGGCTCCAAGACAGCCAATGTTGACCGCATCGATATCGTCCAGGCGGCGACGATCCAGTGATAGGCTGACCCGAACATGCCGATCAAGTTCATCAAACCCGGCCCCCAAAGGGCCGGGTTTTTTGTAACTCAGGGTTATGTGAACGGGCGGCGGGCCATCAAATTGCCGTCTTTCCTTGCCAAGCAGCAAGGCATCGGCATGATGTCGCCAACAGAAGCTGATGCGGCTGTATTGAGCGCGGATGGAAGGCAATTTATGACTAGAGCCGGGTCGTTTTAGACGGAATCGCTCTGCGATCTTGTCTAAAACGTGAATCCGTCTCTATGAGACAAGATAGAGGGCGGTTCACGTTCTCGACGGAAGCAAGCCTGCTTCCCTCAAGAACGATCGCGCTCTAGAGACAGTTTCGCGTTCTAGATCGAAACGCTGTGCGATTCGCTCTAAAACCATCCGGCGTCATCGCGCCGGTACAGAAGGGTCCAGGTAGTCGTCATGAGTCGTCCGACACAACAATTGATTTGGATGCTGGCCGGGCTGGTCGCCGCCGGTTTCCTGGTCTTCCTGCTCTGGGACCGCATCACCAATGCTTTCTGGCACAACCCGGCGCTCAATAGCGGCATCCTGGCCGTCCTGCTGATCGGCATCATCTTCGTCTTCTGGCAGGTCATTCGCCTCAACAGCGATATCTCCTGGCTGGAGAGCTTCGTGCGCGGCGGCCATACCACCAGCGCCGAACAGCCCCGGCTCCTCGCCCCCCTCGCGGCGATGATGCGCGAGCGTACCGGCCGGGTGAACATGTCGGCGACCGCCCTGCGCTCGGTGCTGGACGGTGTCCAGGCAAGGCTCGAGGAAAGCCATGAGATCTCCCGCTATTTCATCTCGCTGCTGATCCTGCTCGGCCTCCTCGGCACCTTCTGGGGCCTGCTCGGCACGATCAGTGCGGTCGCTGCGGCGATCCGCGATCTCAATATCTCGGGCACCGATCCCAGCAGCATGTTTACGGACTTGAAGACCGCGCTGGAAGGTCCGCTGGCCGGCATGGGCACCGCTTTCTCGGCCTCGCTCTTCGGCCTCTCCGGCTCGCTGGTGCTGGGCTATCTCGACCTGCAGGCCGGCCAGGCCCAGTCCCGCTTCTTTGTCGATGTCGAGGACTGGCTCTCCGGCATGGCGCGGATCGGCGGCGGCGGGCCGCTGGCCGATGGCGATCAATCGGTGCCGGCCTATATCCAGGCCCTGCTGGAACAGACGGCCGAGAGTCTCGAGAACCTGCAGCGCACCATGGCGCGGGCGGAAGAAAATCGCCTGCAGGCCAATGCCGGCTTCAATGCCTTGGCCGAGCATCTCGTCGTCATCAATGACCAGCTCCGCGCCCAGCAGCATATGAGCCAGCATCTGGCGGATTCCCAGGGCGACATCCGCACCGTGCTCACCAAGCTGATCGATGTCGCGCAAAGCGGCGGGCTTGGCATCGACACCCAGAGCCGGGCGCATCTCCGCAATATC
>DATMUQ010000826.1:0-2975 GCA_035563795.1 Terriglobales bacterium
CATCGCATCGCCGCCATTCCCGCTTATACCAAATACGTGGCCTCGCAGATGCGCAAGACCAAGTTCGACTACACGCGGTTCCAGGACTTCCGCTATTCATCGGTCGGCATCAATTACCGGCCAGCGACCGATTCCGCGGACGAGCTTGACCGGCGCTGGCGCAAGCTGTGCATTCTCTATGCCCAGATGCGCAAGTTCGAGGCGAGCGACGAAAGCACTGATGCCTCGACCGCGGTCGAGCCGCAGATCCAGCGATCGATCGAGCGCGAGATCAAGAATTTCAGCGCCGTCCTGCATGATCTCGATGCCCGCCTGCAGGCCCAGACCGGCGAAGAGGACCGGGAGAACCTGTCGGAAGAGGTGGTCGATACGCTGCGGCGCCTCTATCTGCTGGTCTCCTGCATGCTGGTCGCTTACCGGATCCAGAACATTCCGCATGCCCTGCAGCGGATGGGCTTTTCTCCCTTCGAGCCGGCCACTGATTTTGCCGCGCCGGTCTTTGCCACCTTCTGCATCCTCTTCATCATCCTCCTGTTGCAGCATGTCGTCGCCTTCATCGTCTCGACTCCTTTGCCAATGGGGATGCCGCGGGACCGCGTTCCCGTCGAGAATGTCCTGCTGCTGCGCACCTTCATCAGCGATCAGTTCCTGCTCTGGTGCTATTCGGCGATCATTGTCGTCGTGTCTTGCGGCAGCGCCGTCTACGCGGCCATTACCTTATGGACCCGAGCCGAAGGACGCCGCTCGGTCGCATCGACCACGGCGCGGCCGCCAGCCGGCACTGACGTGACCGAGATCATCGTCTATTTCTATATTTTCCTTGGTGCTTACGGCATCGCCTTCGTCTCGCAACTCTTCTTCAACCTGCTGCTGCGCATCCAACAGCTCCTGAACACGACAGCTTTCAACGGCCAGTCCATCACCGCCCTCCTCTCCGCCGTCATGCGCGATGCCGCGGTCAGCGCCATCGCCCCGACCGGTGGTGCCTTGCTGGCCTGTCTCTGGCTCGCCCGGCGCCATGTACATAGCAGCGGCATTGCCGGCGATGTCGGCATCACCGCGGCGGTGATGGGTCTGCTCGCGGCCTTCTCGACCTTCCTGCGCTTCAACGGCCCCGGTCAGGCGGCATCCCTGGATATGATCTGGTCGGCCATCCTGTTCTACAGTCTGCTCTATGTAGTCGCCGGCATCGCCGTTGGCATGCTTGCCGCTATGTTAAGATCGCACCGCGAATTGATTGCGGTAGCGCCAGCGGGCGAAGCCGTCATGACGGCATGAAGTTGTCAGCATATTAAATATCCTGACTCACACGCCTGCATGTCGGTTGGCAAATAGTTCAGCGAGCCAGAAGAGAGACAGCGATAAATTGCACTGGCTTATCTCAAGGCATGGTCGCATGATTGACATCGTCTTCGTGGATGGACTCGAAGATAGATCGACCCCGGTTCTGGGCTGCCGTGATGGGTCGATGAAGACCTGAAAGGTTATATCGGCGAACAGTTTGTTCCCGACTTTATAAGTTCAGTACCAGAGCAATATGGTCGCGATCAAAGCCATCGGGACGGATGTGCTTTAACCGGCCTCAGTAAGATGCAGTGGGACAAACCAGGCTGGTGCAACGGAGTTCGTTGCGCCGGGACGATTTGTTATTTGCACAGTCTGACAGCATACGCGGTGATGACGTTGGCCTGATCGCCGGCGTCTTTGCGGGGGTAGTGGCAGACGATGAGGGGAAATCATGAAAAGATTAAAAGCGATTGGCCTCGCCGTCGGACTGATATCTTGCGCCTTCCTGCTGAGCACCTGTAACGATAGTACCCAGAAGTCCGGCGAGGTGGTCGATGAAGCGCGCCAGGCCGGACGCGATGCGGCCTCCTTCCCGCAAGCCGATGAAGATTACTTCCACGACATGGATCGCGGCGTCGGCCTGACGGCGGATGAGATCAAGGGCCGCAATATGTGGCTGGTCTGGAGCGGCGGCAATGACCGCTTCTGGGACAGCATGACCGGCTATACCTACGGCGCCTTCGATCTGCTGAAGATCATCTCCTCGCATCCCGGCAAGAATTCGCTCGGGCAGGAGATCAACCGCGACAGCCGGTGGAATTACCTCGGCCTGGTGAACGAACCCTGCTTCGATCGCCCGAGCGGGCCGGATGCCAAACGCTTCGGCCTCTGGCTCGATACCCGCCAGGCGAATTGCGCCGCCGATCCCTTCGAGAACGAGCAGAAATATCCCGGCGTCGCCGTCGGCGCGCGCGGCAAGACCTTTGCCGACGGCAAGTCGCTGCCGCTCGGTTCCTATTACGGCTATGCGACCGGTGTCGTCGGGCTGCGGCTCTTCCCCAACCCCGCTTTCGACCAGGCCGCCGAGAAGAAGTGGGATGCCGAGCGCTATTACAGCGATCCCAGCTATTACAACGATCCCAATCTTGTGCGGCCCTATCGCGTGGGCATGTCCTGCGGTTTCTGCCATGTCGGCCCCAGCCCGACCCAGCCGCCGGCCGATGCCACGCATCCGCAATGGAGCAATCTCAGCTCGACCGTGGGCGCGCAATATATGTGGGTCGACCGGCTCTTCATCTATGACGCCCGCAAGGACAATTTCATGTTCCAGCTGGTCCATACCTATCGGCCCGGCGCCATGGATACCTCGCTGGTCTCCACCGACAACATCAACAACCCGCGCACCATGAATGCCGTCTATGACCTCGGGCCGCGGCTCGATATCGGCACTCGTTGGGGCCAGGAGAAGCTGACCGGCGGCCAGCTCAACAACAAGCAGTTCAACGACTTCGTCAGCAGCGGGCCGCTGACCAAGTTCTTCACCAAGCCGGACACGGTGTTGACGCCGCATGTCCTCAAGGACGGCGCCGATTCCGTCGGTGCGCTCGGCGCGCTCAACCGCGTCTATCTCAATATCGGCCTCTTCAGCGAGGAATGGCTGCTGCATTTCCGCCCCGTGATCGGCGGCA
>DATMUQ010000827.1:0-2005 GCA_035563795.1 Terriglobales bacterium
CACCGCGATCAACAGTCGCACATATATCTGCAGCAGGCGAAGGCGAGAACGCGCTAGCGGAGCCGGCGCTCAAACGCCGCTCCAGATCGCCGCCTCGACGGCGATGCGCCGCGCGTCCTTGGCAAGGCCGACACCGTTCAGGCCACCCAGCGACTGGGCAAGGCTGGCGCCGTCCGCCTGTGCCAGACCGCGACCGCCAAGCAGGATCAAGGCGCGCGTGACAGTCTCACCGCGCCGGCCGGCCTGGGCAGCCGCACCGATCTGCGGATCGCCATTCCCCGGCAAGGACGCGCCGCTGTGATTGGCGATGGGATCGCCGAGCCCGGCGAGGATGCCATAGAGGCGCTGCGCCCCGGCATCATCGGCACCGCTGGCGGTCTTCCAATCGGCGACCGGATCGCGTCCCACGTCACGCGTGCCATAGACGCCGGCGATGCGCGCCAGCAGGCTGAGGCCCGGCACCGCTTTGGCGATATCGGGATTGGCGCCGGAACTTTGCGCCAAATTGAGCCAGAAGCTGCCCTTCTCGACATTGCCGCCGGCCAGCAATGCCCGCGCCGCATCCGGTGCGAACCAGGCAAGGCTGCCATTGGGCGTGATCTGCTGCACATAGGGGAGATAAAGCGGCAGGGTGGTGAAATACTCACCGCGCAGCATCGCCTCGCGCAAAGCCTGGGAGATCACCTGGGCGCGGTTGGCCGGCATCTGCCCGCGCTGCGCCAGTTGATAGAGCTGGCCGCGATGTTCCGGCGTATCCATGCCTGAGATCGCCGCTTGGCCAGCCGCCGGCGGCACCTGCAGATAGAGGCCGGCCAGTTCATCGACCGGCAGGAGACCGGTGGCAAAGGCGAATTCCGCTGCCTTGATCCGCTCGGCCAGCGGCTTGGTGGCGTCGCGCGCGACGGCGGCCTGTGCCACGGCACCAACCGGCAGGCTCGGCACCGCGCCGGGGGCTGTCACCGGCACCTTGAGGTTGGCGCGCTTCATCATTGCCGCGAGCAGCGGCTCGGGATTGCTGATCGGCGCCTTCAGGCTTTGCGGCTTGCTGTCACCGGTAAGGATGTTGGCGACGGCGACGAAGTCCTTGTTGTGCGGATCGCTGCCGCCCTGCTCGCGCAAAATATCCATGCCGATCGAGGCCTGGTCATTCTGGCCATTGAGGATCTGGCAAAAGATCGTCGCCCGCTGCCAGAAGGCCTGGGGCTTCGGCATGCCGGCCACCTGATCGCGCGTCTTGGCGCAGGCGGCATCGTTGTCGCCCGCCTGCAGCAGCTTCTCGACCGCATTCTGGGGATCGCTGGAATCGCCGGGATTGGATTGCTGGGTGAGGAGATTGGCCTCCGTGTCGAAGCCCATGGCGCGCAGCCGCTCGGCGCGGAGCGGCACCAGGATGTCGAGGCCCTCCGGCGTCAACGGCCCCGGCGCCTGGGTCAGCAGCAGGCGCAATTGCAGATCGCGCAGTGACGGCTGGGTCACCGGTGCCGAGAGCTGCAGCAGCAGGCCCTTCAGCACCGTCGCGTCGCTGCCCTGCCACAGGCGCAGGCCGAGGCCTTGGTGCTGATCATCGAGCAGACCGGGTGTGGCAGCATTGGCGGGTGCCGCATCGGTCGCCGTCGGCTGGGCCATAGCCGGTTGCGCCACTGCCGGCTGAGCCATGGTCGGCTGGGCGACCGGGCCCACGACCGGCGCTTGCGGCTGGGCCACTGTGGGCGCCTGCACCGTCGGCGATTGCACGGTTGGTTGCTGCACGGTCGGCTGCGATATGGGCGGCAACGGCGTCGTGGAGATGCCGCCTTGCCCGCTATTACCCGTGGTCGAGGCATCGTTTCCGGTGGTCGAGCCGTCGGTCGTGCCAGTGGTCGTACCGGTGGAAGCGCTGGGGACACCGAGCTGTACCGGGGCGCCGGAAGCCGGATCGCTGGACAGCGCCCAGGCAGGATTGCCGCCGCCGATCCCGGCGACGAGGCCGATCAGGAGCGCCAGCGCGCTGGCGCGGCTCGACAGG
>DATMUQ010000828.1:0-6911 GCA_035563795.1 Terriglobales bacterium
CGCCGCACCGGGCGCCGCCAGACGCAATGTGATGCCCCAGATGGCGCGGCTTGGTGTGCGGCCGAGGCTGCGGGCGACGTCTTCGAGCTCAGCCGGCGCCTGGGCGATGCTGGCACGAAGACCGATCAAAGCGCGCGGCAGGAACATCAGCAGATAAGCCAGCAGCACGGTGAAGACCGTCTGATAGAGCGGGTGGGCGATCCGCACCGTGATGGTGACGAGGGCAAGAGCGACGACGATGCCGGGGAGTGCGCTGGTGACGTAGTTGCAGCTTTCCAGCAGGCGGATGAACCGCCCCGGTCGGCGCACCGATAGCCAGGCCATGGGGATCGCGGCCGCGGTGGTGATGAGGGCGCCGATCACCGCATAGAGCAGGGTCTGCCACAGAGCCGGAACGAGCTCAGCCATGTTCCAGACCTCGCTGCCGCCGGCGATCAGCCAGCGGCCCAGCGTGACGAAGGGCACGCCCAATGCCACTGCCGTCGTCAGCGCGCACAGGCCGAGCGCCAAGATGCAGAACACGGAATTGAGTTGATGAATGCGCGGCAGGGCCTCGCTGCCGGCGCCGAGGCGCGCATAGCGGGCGCGGCCACGTGTGCCGGCCTCGGTGATCAGCAGCAGCAGGCAGCACAGCACCAGCACGCCGGCCAGCATATTGGCGGCCGGGCCGTTGAAGGTCGATTGGAACTGGTCGAAGATCGCCGTGGTGAAGGTGTCGAAGCGGATCATGGCATAGAGGCCGTATTCCGCCAGGAGGTGCAGTCCGACCAGCAGCGCCCCGCCCCAGATCGGCAAACGTAATTGCGGCAGGATCACGCGCAGGAAGATGCGCCACGGTGTCTCGCCCAGGGAGGCCGCGACATCCTCCATAGCGGGGTCGAGCCGCCGCAGGGCCGCAGCAGCGGGCAGGTAAAGGAAGGGAAAATAGGCGATCAGCGAGACCAGGGCGCCGGCGAAGAGGCCGTGGATCGACGGCACCAGGCTGACCCAGGCATAGCTGTGGACGAAGGCGGGGACGGCGAGGGGGGCGGCGCAGAGCAGCGACCAGAACCGCCGGCCCGGCAGATTGGTGCGCTCGGTGAGCCAGGCCAGGGCCACGCCGAGAATGATGCAGAGCGGCACGGTGAGCGCCACCAGCAGGACGGTATTGATGAGCAGCTCGCCGACCCGCGGCCGCACCACCATGGCGACGATGGTGTCCCAGCCATTCTGCAGGGCGACGAAGATGACGAAACCGAGCGGTAGCAGGGCCGCCAGCGAGGCCGCGCCGGCAATGACGGTGATCCAGGCCGCGGGCCTGTTGGCAGGACGCGACAGGCGGGATGTCGCCGCTTTGGCGATGGGGGTGGTGATGCCGGGCACGTCCGAAACGCTCATTCTTCTATCCGCGCCATCCGCCAGAGGCTTGTCACTTTGCCCGGTATTGGACCCTGGTCTGTCCGCGGCGGTGCCGCGAAACCTGGGTCTTCAGGCGGCTGAAGCGGTTCCCGGCCATATAAACCAGGAACCGCTCCCCGCATCAATTGCAAATGGGCCCTCGCCGGTGAGGGGAGGGCCCGGAATCCAACCGGCTGACGCTTACAGCAGCCCGGCCTCGGTCATCAGCTCGATGACCTTTTCACTGTTGAGCTTGGAGGCATCGACCGCCGGGGCGTCGAGGTCCTTGACCGGCACCAGCTTGGCATTGCTGTCGGCGCTGTCGCCGACCGCATATTCGAAGGAAGTGCCGTCCTTGAGCACATCCTGGCCACCCTTGCCGGTCAGCCATTTGAGGAATTCCTGGGCTTCCTTCTGGTGCTTGCTGGAAGCGAGAATGCCGCCGCCGGAGGTGCTGACGAAGGCGCCGGGATCCTGGTGCTTGAAGTAATAGAGCGCCGTGTTCTTGCTGTTCTCGCCGGTCTTGGCCTGGTCGGTGAACCAGTAATAGTGATAGATCACGCCGCCATCGATCTGGCCTGCATTGACCGCCTTCATCACCGTGCCGTTGCCGCGATAGGCCGTGAAGTTCTCTTTCATCGCCTTCAGCCAGGCACGGGTGGCATCTTCGCCCTTGAGGGCGAGCAGGGCGCTGACGATGGCCTGGAAATCGGCGCCGGTCGGCGAGGCGGCCCAGCGGCCCTTCCAGTTGGGATCGGCGAGATCCAGCATCGACTTCGGCAGATCGGCCTCTTTCAGCTTGTCCTTGTTATAGACGAAGACCGTCGACCGCGCGGCGATGCCGATCCAGTTGCCGCTGGCCGGGCGGAAATTCGCCGCCACCTGCTTCATGGTCTCGGGATCGATCGGCACCAGGCGGCCGGCATTGGCGAGCTGCACCATGGCGGGCGAGTTCTCGGTCAGGAACACATCGGCCGGCGAGGCATTGCCTTCCTGCAGGATCTGGTTGCTCATCTCGCTGTCATCGCCATTGCGGACGGTGACCTTGATGCCGGTATCGCGGGTAAAGCCTTCGATCCAGGCCTTGGTGAGCGTCTCATGCTGGGCATTGTAGATGACGAGATCGTCGGCGCGGGCGGCACTGATATGGTAGAGACTGAGGCCGGCAACGCCGACCAGCAACAGGCGGCGCGTGAAAGCAGAAAAACCAATTTGCACGATACGAATGATCTCCTGACGGGGGTGGGTCGAGTATGGGGGAGACGTGGTTCTGGGATTTTGATCCAGGTCATCCCGGTTGGTTCGGCCGGTGTCAGCTCTAAGCAGTGTCAGCTCGCGGGGACAGCATCGCGATCCTAAGAAAGCCGATGCTTCCTTAGCTTTAGCATTGCGTGATGTCATTATGCAAATGATTGTCAATTGCATGAATGCGGCGGCTTGCCTCAGGTCCGTGGCAGCAGAGGGCTCCGGCAGGCGGCGGTCGGTTCCGCCAGCATCCTGTCGTCCGACACAAAGCTTTGTGTGCGTCAAATAAAATCGACGTAAATTGCTGAAAAATATAGCCTTCTTGCGCGTATCCTGGAGCTGCTCCGGACTTGAGCCGGGCTCGTCGAGGGGTTAGAACGACCTCCCGATCCGCAGTAATGCGAGTCGGCCGCCGGACATGCCGACGGATCACCCCGCAAGAATTGCCAGAACGATTTTAAGGTGACTGCCTTGACCGAATTGACCGCCGCCAACATGCCTTCCTTGCCCTCGATCGAAGCCCGCATCGCCGCCGAATTGAACGCGCGCGAGGCCCAGGTAACGGCCACCGTGGAATTGCTGGATGGCGGCGCGACGGTGCCTTTCATCGCCCGTTACCGTAAGGAAGTCACCGGCGGCCTCGACGACACGCAGCTCCGCACCTTGGACGAGCGCCTGCGTTATCTGCGCGAATTGGAAGAGCGCCGCGTCGCGGTCCTGAAAAGCATCGAGGAACAGGGCAAGCTGACGCCAGCCTTGGAGCGTGATGTCCGCCTCGCCGACAACAAGGCGCGCCTGGAGGATCTTTATCTCCCCTACAAGCAGAAGCGCCGCACCAAGGCGCAGATTGCCAAGGAAGCCGGCCTCGAGCCGCTGGCCGATCTGCTGTTGAACGATCCGACCAAGACGCCGGAAACCGAAGCCGCCGCTTTCGTCGATGCCGAGAAGAATGTTGCCGACGTGAAGGCCGCACTCGACGGCGCCATGCAGATCCTGATGGAACGCTTCGCCGAGGATGCCGATCTCATCGGTCGCCTGCGTGACTATGTCTGGGAAAACGGCCGCTTGCAGTCGAAGCTGGTCGAGGGCAAGGCCGAAAGCGGCGCCAAGTTCTCCGACTATTTCGACGCTACCGAGCCGATTGCCAAGATCCCCTCGCACCGCGCGCTGGCTTTGTTCCGCGGCCAGAAGGAAGAGGTGCTGATGCTGGCCCTCGTCACAGACGAGCCGGAGGATCGCAAGGTTCACAACGCCCAAGAACGCATGATCGCCGCCAAATTCGGCATCGTCGATCAGAAGCGTGCGGCCGATGCCTGGCTGCAGGATGTGGTGCGCTGGACCTGGCGCGTGAAGGCCAAGCTCCATATCGACATCGATCTCATGTCGCGTTTGCGCCAGGCGGCGGAGGAAGAGGCCGTGCGCGTCTTCGCTGCCAATCTCAAGGACATCCTGATGGCGGCACCGGCCGGTGGCCGTGCGACGCTCGGCCTCGATCCGGGCCTGCGTACCGGCGTCAAGGTGGCGGTCATCGCCGCCACGGGCAAGGTCCTCGATACCACCGCCATCTATCCGCATGAGCCGAAGAAGCAGTGGGATCAGTCGATCGCCGTGCTGGCGGCCCTCTGCCATCGCCACAATGTCGAGCTGGTTGCCATCGGCAATGGCACGGCGAGCCGTGAGACCGATCGCCTGGTGATCGATCTGCAGAAGTTGCATCCGGAACTGAAGCTCAACAAGATCGTCGTCTCGGAAGCCGGCGCTTCGGTCTATTCGGCCTCGGAATATGCCGCCAAGGAATTCCCCGATATGGACGTCTCGCTGCGCGGCGCCGTCTCCATCGCGCGGCGCCTGCAGGACCCGCTGGCGGAGCTCGTCAAGATCGATCCGAAGTCGATCGGCGTCGGCCAGTACCAGCATGACGTCAACGAATTCAAGCTGGCGAAGTCCCTCGATGCCGTGATCGAGGATTGCGTGAACGCCGTCGGCGTCGAGGTGAACACCGCCTCGGCGAAGTTGCTGGCACGCGTCTCCGGTCTCGGCGAGAGCCTCGCCCAGAACATCATCTCGCACCGTGACCAACATGGTCCCTTCAAGAACCGCCAGGAGCTCTTGTCGGTGTCGCGCCTCGGTCCCAAGGCCTTCGAGCAATGCGCCGGCTTCCTGCGCATCCGCGACGGCGAGGACCCGCTCGATCAGTCCTCGGTCCATCCCGAAGCCTATCCGGTGGTGCGCGAGATCATCGCTTTCACCAAGGCGGAGGCTTCGGCCCTCATCGGTGATGCGAAGCTGTTGCGCAGCCTGAAGCCGGAACAGTTCACCAATGAGACCTTCGGTGTGCCGACCGTCACCGACATTATCAAGGAACTGGAAAAGCCTGGCCGCGATCCGCGACCGGAATTCAAGACCGCCACCTTCAAGGATGGCGTCGAGGAGATGAAGGATCTGCAGCCCGGCATGATGCTGGAAGGTGTCGTCACCAACGTCACCAATTTCGGCGCCTTCGTCGATATCGGTGTGCATCAGGATGGATTGGTGCATGTCTCGGCGCTCGCCGATCGCTTCGTCAAGGATCCGCGCGAGGTGGTGAAGTCGGGCGATGTCGTCAAGGTGAAGGTGCTGGAGGTCGACCTCAAGCGCAAGCGCATCGCTCTCACCATGCGGATGTCGGACCAGCCCGGTGCGGCGAAGCAGAATGCCAACAGCAACGACAAGCCGCTGGCGGCGCGTGACCGCAAGTTCATGACCGCCGAAGCGCCGCGCCCGCAGGGCCAGCGCTCGGGCGGTGGCTCTGGTGGCGGCAGCTTCAGCAATGCTTCTTCTGGCGGCGCTTTCGGCGGTGCCCTGGCAGCGGCCTTTGCCAAGGCCGGCGTCGACAAGCGGAAGTAGACGTGACGACCGGGTGAGTCTCACTCACCCGGTCCTGTCTGCCCGCCAACCGCACGAGCGATGACGCCTAGAGCCGGATCTTTTTAGACGGAATCGCTCCGCGATTTTGTCTAAAACGTGAATCCGTCTCTATTCAACAAGATAGAGAGCGATTCACGTTCTTGACGGAAGCAGGCCTGCTTCCGTCAAGAACGATCGCACTCTAGGCAATCACCGCTTCGATGATGCTGGTCGGCGAGGCGGTGGAGATGATGGCCGTCATCCGGAAACCGGCCTTGTTCAGCAGTTGCCTGTATTCGCTCGACGTCCGCTCCCGCCCGCCCGGTCCGACCAGCATCATCAGATCGAGGATCTGGCCGGGATGAAAGCGATTGTCATCCGGCAGCACCATCTCGATCAGCAGCAATCGGGCTTCCGCTGTCATGGCGCGTCGGCAGTTGCCGAGAATGGTCATGCACTGGTCTTCCGACCAGTCATGAATGATATGCGATAGCAGATAGGCATCGCCACCTTCGGGTACCGCATCGAAGAAGCTGCCGCCGGTGATCGAGACGCGATCGGTGAGGCCGCGCGCAGCGATCAGGGCCGGCGCGTCGCGCACCACATGGGGCAGATCGTAGAGAATGCCCTTGGTACCGGCATGTTGCTGCAGGATGGTGGTGAGGAGATGTCCGGTGGCGCCCCCGACATCGATAATCGTGCCACATCGTGCGAAGTCATAGCTCGCAGCGACTGCGGCTGGCTCGGCGCCATGGACACCGATCATGGTCTCGCTGAAGAGTGATGCCTGTTCGGGATTCTGCGCCAGCCAGTCGAAGACAGGCATGCCGAGATATTTCTCGAAGCCACTTTTGCCGGTTTCGACCGAGTAGAGCAGTTGCTGGAAGGCGCCGACCCACCAATCCGACCCCATGGTCAGGATCGTCGCTTTTGCAGCACCGGGCGCGCCCGTTCTCAGGGCTTCACCGACCGGCGTCAGCACGAATTCGTGCCGCTCGTTCTCGGCCAGAATGCCGAGCCCGGCCAGGGTCCGCATCAGCCGGTAGAGCGAGGGCGCATGGGTCCTGGTGACGGCGGCCAGGTCCTCGGCCCTGCGCGGCCCTTGTGCCAGATGATCGGCAATGTCGAGCTTGGCGGCGACATAGGCGATCCGCGACAGCCAATGGGCCCGTGCCATCTCGATCAATTGTAGATGCGGCGGCGCCTTATCGGCACCGGTTTTGCTCTGATCCATTCCTGCCTCCCCGCAGTACCGCCCGGATCGGTTGTAGGGAAGCTTAGCACTGAAACCGGCCGTTCGGCTTTAGGACAATGCACCGAAGGCGGTGCCAGTGACCGGCTTGCCGGCCCATTCCCGGTGTCGCAGGAGGAAATTGAGAAGGATTTTTGGTGAGGCGGCCCGG
>DATMUQ010000829.1:0-3371 GCA_035563795.1 Terriglobales bacterium
CTCGCCGTCGAAAGCTGCCACGCGATCGGCCTGCCGCTGATTGTCGAGGCGGTGCTCTGGGGCCAGCGCAACAGCGACCAGACCGATGCGGCCAAGCTTGCCCGCATCTGCCGCATCGCTGCCGAGATGGGCGCCGATCTCATCAAGACGCAATATCCGGGCTCGGTCGAGGGCATGAAGCAATTGACTGAAGGCTGCCCGATTCCGGTCCTGGTCCTGGGCGGCAAGGCGACCGATTCCCAGGCAGTGAAGAGCTTCACCGAGGGCGCTATCGCCGGCGGCGGGCGCGGTGTCATCTATGGCCGCAATGTCTGGCAGCGCGAGGATGTCGCCGGCATGGCCCGGACCTTGCGCGACCTCGTGCATGGCGCCTGAAGATAGGTTCGACAGGCGGGAACAGTTAAGCTCGTCGGGTGTTTGAAGCGGGCGCTTAGAGTGCGATCGTCTTAAGCGGATCGATTTCCGCTTAAGACGTGAATCGCCCTCTACTGTAATGAGTGGAGCCGGATCATGATCCGGCTCTAGCGCGCCAGGGTTGTGACGGCTGGATTTTGACAGCCTTGGCTGAAAAACGGAAACGGGGCGGATGGCGGATTTTCTTCTCGGCATCGATGCAGGCGGCACCGCGGTGAAGGTCGCGGTGATTGCGGCTGACGGCCGGGAATGTGGCGTCGCCGGGACCACCTTGCGCGCCAGCCATCCGGCGCCCGGTTTCAGCGAGCGCGATCCGGAAGAGATGTGGCGGGCGCTGTGCGACAACACCAGGCGCGCCATGGCGATGGCCGGGATCGGTGCCGAGGATATCGCCGCCATCGGTGTCACCGGCTATGGCAACGGCTTCTACCTGATCGATGCAGCGGGGCGGCCGACCTATCCCGGCATCCTTGCCCCCGATATCCGCGCCGCCGAGATCATCACCGACTGGCAGCCCGACGGGCGCAACGATGCGCAACTGGCACTCACCTGGCAGCATGCCTGGGCCGGCAAGCCGGGACCGCTCCTGGGCTGGTTCCAGCGCTACAAGCCGCAGGTGCTGCGCGACACCGCGACCTTGCTGATGTGCAAGGATTATCTGCGCTACCGCCTGACCGGCATCCGCGCGGCGGAGGTTTCCGATCTCTCCACCTCGGCGCAGATTCCGGGCGACCGGCGTGCGATCGACCCGAAGCTGTTCGAGATCCTTGGCCTCGGTGATTGCCTGCGCCTGATGCCGCCGGTGATCGAGAGCATGAGTGTCGCTGGCGGCCTCACCCATGAAGCCGCGAGCGCGATGGGCCTCAAGCCCGGCATCCCGGTCAGCGCCGGCTGCTGCGATAATCTCGCCATCATGTATGGCAGCGGCGTCGCCACCAGCGAGGCGGTCGTCGTCGTCTCGGGCACCTGGGGCCTGCATCAATCCTTTCTCGACAAGCCGGTGACCGACGGCTCGCTGGTGATCTGCTCGCATGGCGCCATGCCCGGCGAATATCTCGCCATCGAGGGCAGCCCGACTTCGGCCAGCACGCTGGAATGGTTCGTCGATACTTTCGTGCGCGGCCATGTGGCACCGGGTGAAGGGAAGGGCGTGGCCGATGCCTATGAGGATTGCAACGCGGCGGTGGCGGCGACGTCCTGCGATGATCCGCCGGTCTATTTCATGCCCTATCTCAACGGTGCCATCGACGATGCGGCGGCGCGCGGTAGCCTGATCGGCTTCTCCGCCTGGCACGGTTTCGGCCATATGGTGCGGGCGGTCTATGAAGGCGTGGCCTTCGAGCATCGCCGGCATATGGAGCGTCTGCTCGCCGCCCGGCCGCGCCCGGCCAAGGCGCGCTTTGCCGGCGGTGCCGCCCGCAGTGCCGTCTGGTCGGAGATCTTCGCCGCCAGCCTCGATCTGCCGCTGGAAAAGCCGCGCGCAACCGAGCTTGGCGCACTCGGCATTGCCATCCAGGCCAGCGTCGTCACCGGCAAGCACCGCGATCTCGCCAGCGCCTGCGCGGCGATGACCGGGGTTTCCCATACGGTCATGCCGCAGCCGGCTTTACGCCGCCGTCTCGATCAGCGCTATGATGTCTATCGCGCATTGTCGGCGGCCCTATCGCCATTGTGGCAGCGCGTGGCACCCGATAAAGATGCGGCAGCGGGCACGGCCGGCGGCAAGGAAGACAAGCTGGCCCGGTCAACGGGTCGCTGACGATCGTTCAGAGGAACGATCCGGAACGGGGAGGCTCTAGGATGGGAAGGCTCGAGGAGCGCGCATGAGCGTGGAAACCCAGACAGCAGAACCGACTGGTGGCATGCCGGGTAGCGGCACGCCGGTGCTGGAGATGCGCGGCATCCGCAAGACCTTCGCCGGCATGCGCGCCTTGAGCGACGTCTCCTTCGCGGCTTATGGCGGCGAGATCCATGCGCTCATGGGCGAGAATGGTGCGGGCAAGTCGACGCTGATGAAGATCCTCTCCGGCGCCTATCATGCCGATCCCGGCGGCGAGATCCGCATCAAGGGCGAGGCGGTGGCGATCGACGGGCCGCTGACGGCACGCCGCCTCGGCGTCTCGGTGATCTATCAGGAATTGTCGCTCGCCCCCAATCTTTCGGTTGCGGAGAACATCTTCCTCGGCAGCGAGCTGTCGAAGGGCGCGCTGATCGACCGCCGTGCCATGGAGCAGGCAGCCTGGCCGCTGCTACAGAAGCTCGGCACCGATTTCTCACCGCGCACGCGGGTCTCGGAACTCTCGCTCGGCCAGCGGCAATTGGTGGAAATCGCCCGTGCCTTGCAGGCCCATTCGCGCATCCTCGTCATGGACGAGCCGACCACCTCTTTGTCGGGGCGCGAGACGGAGCAGCTCTTCGCCATCATCCGGCAGCTCAAGGCCGAGGGCATCGCCGTCATCTATATCAGCCATCGCATGGAAGAGGTCTATGAGCTTGCCGACCGGGTGAGTGTGTTGCGCGACGGCACGCTGGTCGGCACGCTCGACAGGTCGCAGCTCTCCGCGGCACAGCTCGTGCGCATGATGGTGGGGCGCGATCTCTCCTCCTTCTACAAGAAGCAGCACAAGGTCATGAACGGCGAGCGACGCAAGATCTTCTCGGTGCGCGATTATGCCGATGGCCGCCGGGTGCATGGCTGCTCCTTCGATCTCTATGAGGGCGAAGTGCTGGGCCTCGCCGGCCTGGTGGGGGCAGGGCGGACGGAACTTGCCCGCCTCATCTTTGGCGCCGATCCGGCGAGTGCGGGCGAGCTGGAACTCGAGGGCCGGCGCTTCCGTCCGAAGCAGCCGCGCGAGGCGATGGATGCCGGCATCGCCTATCTCACCGAGGACCGCAAGGCGCTCGGTCTCTTCCTCAACATGACGATCCGCGACAATGTCTCGATCGGTGTGGCGGGG
>DATMUQ010000830.1:0-6171 GCA_035563795.1 Terriglobales bacterium
CCCGGCGGCTACCTGTCGCATTTCGGCCATATCGCCGTTGCAGTGCAACACCACGTCACAGCCGGCCGCCAGGGACCCGGCCGCCCGCTCGGTGAAACTGCCCTTCAGCGCCTTCATGCTGAGATCGTCAGTCAGCAGCAACCCGTCGAAACCGATCTCACCGCGAATGACATCGCCGATCACCTTCCGGGACAGGGTGGCCGGGTGGTCGGGATCGATCGCTTCATAGACCAGATGCGCGGTCATCCCCCAGGGCAGGTCCTTGAGGGCGACGAAGGGCTGGAAATCGCTGGCGGCCAGGGCGGCATGCTTTTCCGTCACCCGCGGCAGATCGAGATGGCTGTCGACCATGGCGCGGCCATGCCCCGGGATATGCTTGATGACCGGCATGACGCCGCCCTCGAGCAAGGCAGTGGCGGCGATACGGCCGAGCTTGGTGATGAGCGCCGGATCACTGCCGAAGGAGCGATCGCCGACCACGTCATGGGCGCCGGGGAAACGGATATCGAGCAGCGGCGCGCAATCGACGGTGATGCCGACATCCCGCAGTTCCGCCGCCATCAGCCGGTGGTTGAGCGCAACCGCCCGCTCCGCTGCCGCCAGGTCCCGCGCCGCCAGGGCACCGAAGATCCCGGGTGCCGGAATCTGGCGCCAATGCGGCGGCCGCAGACGCCGCACCCGCCCGCCTTCCTGATCGATCAGGATCGGCGCATCGGGCCGGTCGATTGCGGCCCGCAGGTCCGATGTCAGGCGCCGGAGCTGCGCCGGATCGACCACATTGCGGCCGAAGAGGATGAAGCCCAGCGGCTGCATCTCGCGAAAGAAGGCAGCCTCTGCGGCATCAAGCTGCGGCCCGGCGCAGCCGAAGATGACGGCACTGGTCATTGCAGATCAGGCGTTACGATCAATGCGCCAGGATGCAGGCCTGGCCCTGCGCCGACAGCGCCGAGCAGACCGACTTCGCAGCGCTGCTGTCACTGAAGGGTCCGGCCTGGACGCGGTAGAAGATGCCCGCGGCACCCTTGTCGACCTTCTCCACCATCAGCGAGAGATTGCCGAGCTGGGCCGGATGCGCCTTCTGCAGCTTCGTCCAGGTGGACTTCGCCGCTTCCTCGGACTTAACCGCCGCCAGCTGAATCCGCAGCTTGCCGGCAGGCGCGGCCGTCGTCGTGGTCTTCGCTGCCGGCTCCGCGGTCGTGGCTGCTGTGGTCGGCGTGGCACTCGGCGCCGTTGCGTTATTGGCAGCCGAAGCGACAGTCGTCGCCGGCACCGCCGGCGTGCTGGTCATGGCACTGCTATTCGCGGCCGGAACCGCTGGCACTGCCGGGACAGCGGGCACCGTCGGGGTTGCCGCAGCAGTCGTCCCGGTGGTCGGCGAGGCCAGCACCGCCGGTGCCTGGACGCTCGGCACGGCCGGTGCTGCCGGCGCATTCTGGGCCGCCTGCTGGGCAGTGTCACCGACGGTCGCCGGCGCAGCCGGATTGGCGGCGGCGGTCTGATCCGTCACCGCCGGCGGCGCGACCGGCTGTTCCGGCGGCGGCAACACGGTTTCACCGGCCTGTGCCTTGGGCTGGCCGTTCATGTTTTCCAGTACCTGGACATTCTGGTTCGGTACCTGCAGGCCGCCCTGATCCGTCGGCTTGACCTTCTCCGGCGAGGTATCGGCGGCGATCTCCGGCACCTCGCCACGATGGCGGGTGGTGAACCAGAAGCCGACGATGACCACGGCAGCAACCACCGCAGCGATCCCCACCAGGCGGCGGTTGCGCTTGCGGCGCCCGTCATCCGCCTCGGCGCGCGGGTAATCGGCGCCCAGCGGCGGCGGGCCCATATCGACGCCGGCGAGGAGATCAGGCTGGCTGCCCGTGGTCCCAGCGGTGTTGCCGGTGGCGTTCCCAACGGCGTTCAGGTTGCCGAGATAGCTGCTGCCGCTGGCATTGTTGCCGAGGCTGCCGGTGGCCGGACCATTGGCGCCGCCGAGGCTGGCCGGCGAGACCGGTGCCGGATTGCCGGCGGTCATTGGGGCAACCTGGGGGGCAGCCGGATTCATATTGGCCGGCGCCGGGCTGGCAGCCGCTCCCAATGTCGGTTCCGCCCGCAAGCTCGAGGCCGTCGGCAAGGGTGTCGTGCCGATCTGGTCGGAAAGGCGGGGCTGGTCGGCGAGGCGCGGCGCTGCCTGGGAGGTGATCGGCGGCATCACATCGCCGCGCAGACGTCCGAGGGCAGTGGCGATCTTGGCCTGGGCCTGTTCGGGATTGGGATTATCGGATGACATGCAGCTTACCTTCCTTCGGCGGGCTTAACCGGAAACCTCTCGAGTCGCCGGCAAGCATCGGGAAAATTTGAGAAATTTCCCTATCAGACCAAGAATCGCCCGAGTCGGTCAAGGCCAAGACCCGTTTTGATTCCGTTAACAGGCGGATTCGACAGGCTTTTTTGGGCAATTTTGTGACCGTGTAAGGCCCCAAAGCGGGGCCGCCGGTATGCAGCGCGGGGGCGCCGGCTACATCCGCTCGTAGGGATCGAACAGCCGGCGGTGCATCTCGAGGGCATATTTGTCGGTCATGCCGGCGATGTAATCAGCTACCAGCCGGGCCGTCCGGGCTGTATTGGGCGCATCGACCTCCTGCTGCCATTCCGACGGCAGGCAAGTCGGCTGGGCCACCAGCAGACCATAGAGATCGACCACCACGCGCTTCGCCTTCTGGGTCATCTGCACGACCCGGTGATGGCGATACATGCGGCGGAACAGGAACTGGCGCAGGCCGAGATCATTGGCCCGCATCTCGGCGGAGAAGGCGACCACCGGGCGGTCGAGACGGCGAATGTCATCGAGGCTGCGGATCTTCGCCGCGTCGAGACGGCGCCGGGTTTCCGCCAGCACATCCGTCACCATCTGGTTGATCATGCGGCGAATGGATTCACCGATCAGGCGGCTGTGCTCCAGACCTGGATATTCGTGCGACACGGCGGCGAAGATCGGCCCGGCCAGCGGCACATCGTGCAGGTCCTCGATAGTGAAGAGACCGGCGCGCAAACCGTCATCGATATCGTGGTTGTTATAGGCGATGTCATCGCTCAAGGCCGCAACCTGTGCCTCGGCACTGGCGAAGCCGGTGAGATCGAGATCGCGCTCCTCGTTATAAGCGGCAATCGTATAGGGCACCTTTTTCGCGAGCGCCTTGGCATCGGCATGCGGGCCGGTCAGCGGACCGTTATGCTTGACGATCCCCTCCAGCGTCTCCCAGCAGAGATTGAGCCCGTCAAAGGCGGCATAGCGGCGCTCAAGATGCGTCAGCACGCGAAAGGTCTGCTCATTGTGATCGAAGCCGCCGTGATGCAGCAGGCAGTGATCGAGCGCATCTTCACCGGCATGTCCGAAAGGCGGATGGCCGAGATCATGTGCCAGCGCCACCGCTTCGGCGAGGTCCTCATTGAGGCCAAGTGCGCGTGCCAGCGAGCGGGCGATCTGCGCTACTTCGATACTGTGGGTGAGGCGCGTACGGTAATGATCGCCCTCGTGATAGACGAAGACTTGGGTCTTGTGCTTCAGGCGGCGGAAGGCGACGCTATGGATGATACGATCGCGGTCACGCTGAAACAGCGAGCGGCTGGGGCTTTCCGGTTCGGCCACGAGGCGGCCGCGCGATTGATGCGGATCACTGGCATAGGCTTCCATGCGGGGAGACTAACAGCTTGTCGCCGCCGCTGCATCGTCCGATTGCAGAGCTGCGTATAAGCCACACGCAGGTTGGACTGTTGTCACTTCTACTGACACCGAGCGCCATTGCCACGTCATGGGATTGGACGGCAAAATAGCGGCATGACCGATACATCGAAGACGTCCGAAGCGACCAGTTTCCCTCAGACCGGCCACTGCCTTTGCGGCCAGGTGCGTTATCGCCTATTGGGTACGCCGCGCTGGACCGGCTATTGCCATTGTGAGAGCTGCCGCCGGGCAACCGGTGCGGTCGGCGTCGCCTATGCCGGCTTCGTCCAGGACCTGGTCGAGATCACCGGCCCGGTGGCCGAATATGTCTCTTCGCCCGGCGTCACCCGTAGCTTCTGCCCGCGCTGCGGCACGCCCATCGCCTATCGCAGCACCCGCTGGCCGGACGAGACCCATGTCCTTGTGGGCAGCATGGATAATCCCGCTTCCCTGCCGGCGGCCCATCACTATCACGTGGACGAGCAGGTCTCGTGGGTCCAGTTCGGCGACCAGCTGCCCCGCCACGGCAAACCGGAAAACTGAGGCTTTCCGCCGGCTCGCCGAGGGTGGAGCGGCGGCGGGCTGCTTGCAAAATGCAAGCCCCGCATGCGCGTTGCGGGTTTGACTCTTGGCCGGGACGCCCTAAATTAACGTTTGAATAGTTGACCTTTGCCATTGGGCATAATCCAGGATTAGCCAATGAACGATATGTCCCCCAGCTCGGCCGGTTCCGCTGAACGCCAGGTCGGCATCACCGAGAGTGCCGCGAAGCGGATTGCCTGGCTGATGCAGCAGGAAGGCGATGCTGCGCTGATGCTGCGTCTCAGCGTTTCCGGCGGCGGCTGCTCCGGTTTCCAATACGGCTTCTCCTTCGACAAGTCGCAGCAGGTGGATGACCATCTGTTCGAGCGCGACGGCGTCAAGGTGGTGGTCGATGACACCTCGCTCGACCTCCTGGCCGGTTCGGAGATCGATTTCGTCGAGGATCTGGTCGGCGCCGCGTTCCAGGTGCGCAACCCGAATGCGGTTTCCTCCTGCGGCTGCGGCAGCTCCTTCGCGGTCGGCTGAGCGACGGCTGAACTGCATGGCGGCTGGGTGTGTTTCCAGAGCCATCTACGCCGTGCGGCCTAGATCGCAAGATCAACGCCGCACAATTCAAACCAACCCTCTTTAGAACACCATAACCGCGCCAACCTAGAGGGCGATTCCACCTAAAGGCGTCCGGCTCTAGCCGGCGACGCTTGGCTGCGGCGGCACGGTTTCGATATGGCCGGTGTCAAAGGCACCGGGCCAGACTTCGCCGCCTTTCCGCCGCGATCTGAAAATCGCTGCGACCGGCAACTGTGTCACCAGCATCGGCCCCGGGCCTTGAACGGCACCTGCCGGCGCAACGCGTTCCATCACGCCATGGGTGCCGAATTCGACGTCACAGGGGACGAAACAGGCGGCACCGGAAAAATTCGTCTCCACACCAGCCGGCGTTTTGACGTCGCCGATCCCGCCGACCACGGCAACCACGCAATAAAGCTCAACGGCCCGCGCCTTGGCGCAATCGAAGACCCGATGAAAGCCGCTGTTGCGCGAGGTCATCGACGGCACAATCAGCAGATCGATGTCCTGCTTCGCCAACAGGACAGCGAGCCCGGGCATTTCAACATCGAGGCAAATCAGCACGGCAAAGCGCAGGCCCCGCCACTCATAGATCCGCAGTTTGTTGCCGGTGGCGAGCAGCCAGTTCTCCGGATCGCATTCGGACGGCGTCAGCACCAGCTTGTCGTGATGCGTCCGCCGCATCGTTCCGTCGCCTTCCGGTAGCAATATCCAGGCGCGGTTGACATAAGGCGAGGCTGCAGTCGCAACCTCCTTGCCCTCATGCGCGACCGGCATCGAGCCGGCGACAATGCCGATATCGTATCGCCGGGCCAGCTGTCCCAGCTGCGCCAGAGCCTCTTCGCCGATCTCCGCCATCCAGGCAATGGTCTCGGTCGGCTTGAGCTGTGGCGGCGCCCAGGCCAGCCAATGCGCCGAGGTATATTCCGGCAGGACGAACAGTTTCGCCCCCTCGCCCTTCGCCGCCACGATCTGCGATTCGACCAGCGATAACCAGCCGCGCAACCCATTGATGGGATGCGCGAGGTTTTCCGCCCACAGGGCAATGCCGAGTGTTTCAGGTTTCATACTGCCATCTTTCGTGCTGATCGCCGCAATTTACCGGCCTGGAGACCAGGCTCAGGGCAGATAGGGTGCTTCCTCGCGCATCTCGATCACGGTCGGGCGATCACCGGTAAAGGCAGTCTTCAGCGCCGCTTCGAAATCGGCCAGGCTACCCGGCTGGACGGTATGGCAGCCGAAACCGCGGGCAACCTCGATGTAGTTCGGATTGAGCTGATTGACGCCGATGGTGGGAATGTCTCGGGCGATCATGCCGTCGCGGATCTGCGCCAGGCTGCTGTTGTTCCACA
>DATMUQ010000831.1:0-9430 GCA_035563795.1 Terriglobales bacterium
CGCCGGCAATCCGCCGGCCGCGGCGACCGCCCAGGGGCAGAATGTGCTGGAATATGCCAATCAGGGATCGCTGGGCGAGATCAATGAGATCGCCGCCAAGGAAGGTTTCGAGCAGCTGATTGCGCCTGAACTGCTGCCCTATACCAAGGTCAATGGCAATTGGGTCTCGGTGCCGTTCAACATGCACCGGGAGAACATGCTCTATATCAACAAGAAGGTGCTCGATCAGTATGGCGGCAAGGTGCCGCAGGACTGGGACCAGTTCGTGGCGCTACTCGGCCAGATCAAGAGCGGCGGCAAGGTGATCCCGCTGGCGCTCGGCGGCGATGACTGGCAAGAGGCCGAGATCTTCACCGATATCATGATCGGCCAGGGTGGTGTCTCGTTCTACAAGGATGCCATCCTCAAGCTCGACAAGGATACGCTGGGCGGCCCGAAGATGCTGGCTGCTTTCGACACCTTGCGCAAGGTGCTGGGTTACACCGATCCCAATCGTACCGGCCGCGACTGGGCCATCGCGACCGGCATGGTCGCCCGCGGCGAGGCGGCAATGCAGTTCCAGGGAAATTGGGCGGCCGGCGACCTGATCCATGCCGGGCTGGAGCCGAACAAGGACTTCCTGTGCGTGACCGCGCCAGGGAACGGTCACACCTTCGATTTCCTCACCGACTTCCTGGTGGCTTTCAAGCAGCCCAATGATCAGGCTAAGGCAAACCAGGCGGCGCTGATCGAGATCGTCATGGATAAGAAGATCCAGGAGGATTTCAACAAGAAGAAGGGATCGATCCCAGCCCGATTGGATGCTTCTTCCGACGGCTTCAATGCCTGTTCGAAGCAGGACTTTGCGGATCGCGCGGAGGCGCTCAAGGATGGCAGCCTCATTCCCTCCTTCAATGAGAACATGGCGCTACGGGCGGATATCCGGGCCGCCATCGTCGACGTGGTCCATGAATTCTCGAACAATCCGTCGATGACCTCGCAAGAGGCGGTCGCGAAGATCGTCAAGAACGTCAGCTCCCTGTGATTCCCGGGAGGGAGCCGGGCTGGCTCCCTCCCGCCTTCCCGCAGTTATCAACAATTGGAGGCCATCCGTGGTCCGTCATATCAAAAAGCCGCTTCGTTCCGCCTCGGCTGCAACCGAGGATGCAGCGCTGAAAGAATCCGTCGAAAAGATCATTCAGGATGTGGCGGCGCGGGGCGATGCGGCGGTTCGCGACTATTCGGTCAAATTCGATGGCCTCGACCGCTCCAGCTATCGCCTGACGGAAGACGAGATTGCCGCCTGTGTGAAGCGTCTTTCGCCGCTCGAAGTGGATGACATCAAGTTCGCCCAGGCCCAGGTGCGGAATTTCGCGCAGCGCCAGCTGGAATGCCTGCAGGAGCTCGAGGTGGAGACGCTGCCCGGCGTCGTCCTCGGTCACAAGAATATCCCGGTCAATGCGGTCGGATGTTATGTGCCCGGCGGCAAGTACCCGCTTCTTGCCTCCGCGCATATGTCGGTGGTGACCGCACGCGTGGCCGGCAGTGAGCGGATTGCCACCTGCGCACCGCCCTTCAAGGGGCAGCTTGCGACATCGATTGTTGCCGCACAGCATTTTGCCGGCGCCGATGAGATTTATTGCCTGGGTGGCGTCCAGGCGATTGCTGCGATGGCCATCGGCACGGAGCAGATCGGCCAGGTCGATATGATCGTCGGCCCGGGCAATGCCTATGTGGCAGAGGCCAAGCGGCAGGTCTTCGGCCTGGTCGGCATCGATCTCATCGCTGGGCCGACCGAGGTCCTGATCATCGCCGATGACAGCACCGATGGCGAGATGTGCGCGACTGACCTTCTGGGTCAGGCGGAACACGGCTATAATTCGCCGGCGGTCCTGGTCACAACCTCGGAGAAGTTGGCCATGGATACGGAGCGCGAGATCGACCGGCTCTTGAAGATCCTGCCGACAGCAGAGATCGCCGGCGCAGCATGGCGGGATTATGGCGAGATCATCCTATGCGACAGCGATGAGGAGATGATCCGCGAATCCGACCGGATCGCTTCGGAACATGTCCAGGTGCTGACGCGCGATCCGGATTTTTTCCTGGGACGCCTGCGCAATTACGGCGCGCTCTTCCTCGGGCCGCGGACGAATGTCTCCTACGGCGACAAGGTCATCGGCACCAATCACACGCTGCCGACCCGGCGGGCGGCGCGGTACACCGGTGGCCTCTGGGTCGGGAAGTTCGTCAAGACCTGCACCTATCAGAAGGTGCTGAGCGACCGCGCCTCCACCTTGATCGGCGAATATTGTTCACGCCTCTGCATCATGGAGGGCTTCGCCGGTCATGCCGAGCAGGCAAATTTGCGGCTGCGCCGCTATGGCGCGCGGAACGTGCCCTATGGCGGTGCCGCCACCAAGGAAAGTGCCTGAACAATCGCGAGCGGTGCCGTTCACCGCATTCATGTAGCATTCAACAAGCCGCGATGGCGGCTATCTGACGAAGAGGTAGGGCTATGAAGCTGACAGGTGGGCAAATCGTCGCGCGAGCGCTCAAGGAATATGGCGTTGAATATGTGGCCGGCATTCCAGGTCACGGAATCTGGTCGTTATTCGATGCCTTCCTGGAGCAGGGATCGGAAATTCCCTTTATCCAGGTAATGCATGAGCAAAGTGCTGTGCATCTGGCGGACGGTTATTATCGGGCAAGCGGCAAGCCAATGGCCTGTTCCACATCGATCGGCCCGGGTGCCACCAATACCATCATCGGTCTTGCCACTTGCTATGCCGATTCGATCCCTGCCTTCTATGTCTCCGGCGGCCCGGCAACCCATATGAAGGGGCATGGGGTGATGCAGGAGATCGAGCGCCAGCAGGAGAATGCCTTTCCCCGCATCACCGAGCAGGTGACCAAGCGGGCCTATAAGGCCGGCCGGGTCGATGAATTGCCCTTCATCATGCACCGGGCTTTCAACACCATGTTGTCGGGCCGTCCCGGCCCGGTCCATGTCGAAGTACCGATGGACCTGCAGACCGAGGCCGCCGAGGTTTCGATCCATTCGCTCGAGAAGCGCATGGCGGTGGGCGTGGCCTATCCCGACCCGATCGCGGTTGAGCGCGCGGCAGCCCTGCTGCTGTCGGCCGAGCGCCCGGTCATCGTCGCCGGCGGCGGCGCCATCACGTCGAACGCCTCGGCGGCCCTGACCCGGCTGGCTGAGCTTGTTGGTGCCGCCGTGTCGTCGACCTGGAATGGCAAGGGCGCCATCTCGGAAGATCATGAGCTCAGTATCGGCGCCGTCGGGCAAACCGGTACAGCCTGCGGCAATCAGATCACGGCATCTGCCGATGTCGTGATGTCGGTCGGTTGCCGGTTCACAGATTGGTCGGCCTCCAGCTATCGCAAGGGGACAAGCTTCTCCATTCCGCCCGGCAAGCTGATCCATATCGATCTCGATCATCACGAGATCGGCAAGAACTATCCGACCGAGGTCGGAATCGTCGCCGATGCCCGGGTGACCCTGGAAGCGATCATCGCCGCGATCTCGCCCGAGCAGTCGCGCAAGGCGATCAATCGGCGTGAAAGCTTCTTCACCGATATCCGGCGCAAGAAGGGTGAGTGGGAAGAGATGCTGGCCGCGCGGCGGGATTCGACCGAAACGCCTTTCACCTCGCAGCGCCCGCTCGGTGTGTTGCGACAGGTCCTCGACCGCAACGGCATCGTTCTGGCGGGGTCGGGTAACACCCAGGGCGCGGTGAAGCAGACATTCCCGGTCTATGAGCCGCGGACGCATATCACGTCGGGATCGTTCTCCCCAATGGGTTGGGCGGTTCCCGCGGCGCTCGGCGCCAAGCTCGCCTGCCCGGACCAACAGGTGGTGGCCGTCATCGGGGACGGCGATTTCATGATGTCGCTGCCGGAAATGGCGACGGCCGTCATGAATGACATCCCGGTGGTCTTCATGGTCCAGAACAACTGCGGCTATATGTCGATCCGCGGTGGCCAGCGCAAGTTCATGGGCCGGCATGTCGCTTCCGAGTTCAACTTGCACAAGGGCAATGGCCAGCCCTATTCGGCGAAATTGTCCGAAGTGGCGCGGAACTTCGGCCTCAATGCCTGGAAGGTTGATGAGGATGCGCAGTTGAAGCCGGCGCTGGAAGCTGCCCTCAAGTCGGGTGGCCCGGCGCTGGTCGAGGTGACGACATCGCGTGACGCCGCGGGTCCCTTCGTGACCGGCTGGTGGGATTTCCCGTCGCCGGCCTACTACACCAAGGAGCAGGAGCTCTATGTCGAAGGCCGGCGTGACGAGCAACATCTCTGACTACGTTCAACCTGCCTGACTATCGCAGGAGTCCGGTGCACTGTCTCCGACGGCTGCATCGGACTCCTCATTTTTACCGGGATTTCAGTCCCGCGGATGTTGGAAGCAGATAGATGGCATCGACCTACGATATCGTCGTGATCGGGAGCGGTGTTGGTGGCAGTGCGGCCGCTTTGCGCCTGGCGGCGTCGGGGCTGTCGGTCCTGGTCCTCGAGCGTGGCGTCTCATTGCCCCGGGAGGCAGAGAACTGGAGCGCCGAAGAGGTCTTTGTTAAACGTCGCTATATCGCCCGGGACGAGGCCTGGTCCTTCAATGGCGGAGCGCCGGAGCTGCCGCTCGCTTACTACAATGTCGGCGGTGCGTCGAAATTGTTCGGCGGCGTCCTCATCCGCCTGCGCGAAAGGGATTTCGACGAGATCGCATTTCCGGAAGGTGTCTCGCCGGCCTGGCCCGTCACCTATGCCGATCTCGAGCCTTATTATGATGTCGTGGAAGGCTGCTTCGGCGTGCATGGGCTGGCAAGCGAGGATCCGACGGAACCGCCCCGGAAAAGCCCGTTTCCCTTTCCACCGATCGCCCATGATGACCGGGTCGCCGGTGTCATCGACGGCTTGCGCACGGCCGGCCTGAAGCCCTTCCATTTGCCACTATCCTTGCAGCAGCATCCCGGCGGCAATTGCATCAGATGCGGAACCTGCGACGGCTATCCCTGCCGGGTGGATGCGAAGGGCGATGCCGAAGTCTCGCTTCTGAACAAGGCGCTCGCGTATGCTAATATCACATTATGGACCCAGGCCAAGGTGGAGCGGCTCCGGCTCGAATCGGATGGCGACCGGATTTCCCATATCGAGGGAACGCGCGGCGGGTCGCCCTTCAGCGTGTCGGCCAAGGTCGTCATCCTGGCGGCCGGCGCGATCAATTCCGCCGCTCTGCTGCTGCGATCGGCAGATGGCCGCTTCAAGGCGGGACTGGCAAATTCATCCGGCATGGTAGGCCGGAACTATATGGCCCATAACTCTTCCGTGCTGATGGCGTTCGCGCCACGGCGGATGGATATTTCCTTCCAGAAGACCTTCGGCATCAACGACTATTATTTCGGCGATGCGGCATATCCCTATCCGATGGGGAACGCGCAGATGATCGGCAAGCTTCAGGCGGCGATGATTGCCGGCCGGACGCCCTATCTGCCGAATCTTCTGCGGCGGGAAGCGGTGCGGCATAGCATCGACTGGTATCTGCAATCGGAGGATCTGCCGGATCCTGCCAGCCGCGTCACGGTCGGAACGGATGGGCGTATCCGTATCGACCGCCAATTGTCCAATCTTGAGCCACATCGCCAGCTGGTCGCGCGCATATCGACGCAGATGAAGCGGCTCGGCTTTCCGCTGGTCATGACCGAAACACTCGGGGCAAAGACCACATCGCATCAATGCGGCACGGTGCGCATGGGGCATGATCCGGCGACGGCGCCGCTCGATCCCTATTGCCGGAGCCATGATCACACCAATCTTTTCGTCGTCGATGCGTCATTCTTTCCGTCCTCGGCTGGGGTCAATCCGGCCTTGACGGTGGCGGCCCAATCCATGCGGGTCGTGGATCATATGCTCGCGACCGATTTCCGCTGATCGGAAGATCAACCCTGACCGAAGCCTATTTATGCTGGACCGTTTCACGGCGAGGTCAGCCCTGGCCATGCTGTCGCATGACCAGGGCAGGCTCTCAGTTGCGCACCGCCGTCCATTGCCGCGTCGCATGCGATTCCATGCAGGCATCGACCAGGGCCACCATGCGCTTCGCATCGGCAAAGGTCGGCCAGGCTGGCTCATGATCGACGATCGACTGGATCACCTGGCTTGCTTCCAGGGCTTTGACTTCATTATAGCCGAGCCCGAAATTCGGCAGCGGCAGGAAGGTCCGATAATCGGCCATTTCCGGCCCAACATCGATCGCCCGATAGCCCTGACGGCCGTGTTTATCGGCGAGATAGAATACGTTCAGGCGGGTGATCTCGTCATAGTCATAGGTGATTGATCCCTTGGTCCCGTAGATTTCGTAACGCTGCGTGAAGCGCTTGCCGGTCGCGACCCGGCTGAAATCGACTACCCCGACGCCACCTGAGGCAAATCGGCAAAGGACCATGCCGAGATCGGGATTGGTCACCGCGCGCCGTTTGCCGGTATCCGGGCCGATGCTGGCCGCGCCATAGGTCGCACCGGGAATGTCAGGGCGTTCCTTGAAGATGACGGGGCAATGGGCGGTCAGTTCCGCAACCTCGCCGACCAGATAGTCGATGAAGCTGAAGACATGTGATCCGGTATCGCCGACGATACCGGTCCGGGCGAGGTCGCCGTCGAGCCGCCAGATGAACGGGGCCTGCGGGTCGCCATGGCTGTCGACATGCTGGGTGCCGCGGAAGAAGGTGATGTCGCCGATTTCCCCGGAGCGGATGATCTCGCGGGCGAGCTGATGGACCGGATTGATGGGAAAGCCATGGCCGACACGGGTGATCACGCCCTTCTTGCCGGCGAGGGTCACCAGCTCTTCCGCCTCTTCTATGGTATCGGTGAAAGGCTTCTCGCAATAGACATGCTTGCCGTTCTCCAACGCAGCCTTGGAGACCGCAAAGTGCAGCTTGTCCGGTAGGCAGATATCCACCAGTTCCACGGCCGGGTCCTTCACGGCGTCCTGCCAACTGGCGCCGTAATTCGGCACGCCCAGGGCCTCGGCCGCTGCGCGCACCCCCTCAGCATTCTCATCGACCAGCCATTTGATGACGGGCCGGCCGGTGACCCCCGGGAACTGTCGCGCCATTCCGGCATAGGCGTTTGAATGGACTTTTCCCATCCATCCGCAGGCACCCAGAACGGCCACCGCAATCTCGCGCATGCTGATCTCCTCATTTGCAGGATCGATGCTGCCGGCCATATCTGGTGTCTTCCGCGAAGCACCAGATTGCCCGCCGGCGGGCAATCGCGTTATTGACAATTAGATCGATCTAATAAAGAATTGCATCGATCTAATTCGGAGTAAAGCCCCAATCGCGGCTGATCATCCGGGAAGAGTTTGTTTTGGAGAGACTCCGTGGAACAGAAGAACCGCAAGCGCACCCTGAGCTTTTCCGATGCCGTCATTTCGGCGCATCTCTTCGAGAACGTCGAAGACCTGACGGTCGATGGGATCGTCGTCAATCTGTCGCCGGGGACGATCTGGCATCAGGGCATTGTGAATGCGCCGATCCAGCCCTGGCGGTCGACGACGGTCGCCGCCGGCAAGGTGCTAAAGGCGGCACGGATTGCGGTTCTCAAGGTTGAGCAGGTCGAGAATCTCGGCGGCGTGATGCAGCGCGGCTGGACCTGGTTCGGTGATGTCTTCAGCGGCTTCCCGCGCGCGACGCCGCTTTATGTCTCTTCGATCGATTCGGTCGGCGACGTCGAGGAGGATGCAAAAAGCTTCACCCGCGAGGGCGGGGCGCTGCAGGGAAAGCAGCGTTTCGACATCAAGGTGAAGCTGTGGTGGGCGCCTGGCAAGACCGATGCCTTCATCCACAATGAACATCCCTTCCTGGAAACCCATACCCAGATCTATGGCTATGGCCGCATGCAGAAGTTCCGCGAGCGCAATGCCGACACCATGTATGAGGATGTCATCATGTCGCCCGGCTTCACCCATGAGGCTTTCTGCCGGGTGACGGGTGCGAATCAGTATACCTATCCCTGGCATCGCTATTACGCTGATACGGACGCGTTCTGGCTGGCGGTGGAGCTTCATCCGCAATCGGCTGGCTAGCGATGGCGCATTCCGATCTGCAGTTGGGCGGGGCATATGGGTAAGGCAAAGGCATCGAACGGGCAAAAACTGGCAATCGCTGGCCGCGTGACCTTGGCAGATGTTGCCGAACATGCCGGCGTGTCGCGGTCGACCGCATCGCTCGTTGTGCGGAACAGCAATCTGATACCCGAGGCGACGCATGAGAAGGTCAGGTCCTCCATGCAAGCCCTCGGCTATATCTACAATCAGGGGGCAGCCAATCTTCGCAAGCAGAAATCGGCGACGCTGGGCATTGTCCTCGCGGATATGACCAATCCGTTCTATGCCACCCTTGCCCTCGGCATGGAACAAATCTGCCATGAGCAGGGTTATGTGACGGTCTTCGCCAATAGCGGCGAAGACAGCGCCCGCCAGAGGCTGATCATCGAGCGGCTGGTGGAGCACAATGTGGCGGGCGTGCTGCTCTGCTCGGCCGATAACCGGGCCGGCCGCGATCTCGATATCCTGCGCTCGGCCGCGACGCCCGTGGTCGAAATCATGCGCCGGGTCGAGGGCGGTACCGAAACCTATATCGGGCCGGATAATATCAAGGGGATGGGGCTGGTCGTCGATCACCTGGCGGCCCTGCGGCGCAAGCGGATCGCCTTCCTGGGTGGGCCGGTGGGAAAATCGTCAAGCAAGGAGCGCTTGCAGGGCTTCACCGCTGCCATGCGGCGCAACAAGATCCCGGTCGATCAGAAGCTGGTCCTTTCCCTCGAGATTAACCGGCGCAGCGCGATGGAGGCGACGTTGGATCTGCTGAAGCAGCAGCCAGCGATTGATGCGATCGTTTGCTACAACGATGTCATCGCGCTGGGGGCACTCCTGGCCTTGCAACGGCTGGACCTGAAAGCCGGGCATGACTTATCGCTAGTCGGCTTCGACGACATTCCCGAGGCCTCTCTCTGGACGCCAAGCTTGACGACGGTGGCGATCGACCCGCTCCGCATCGGACGGCTGGCGGCGACGGAATTGCTGCGGCGTGTTGCCGAGCCGGGCATGCCGGCCAAGCAGATCATCATCGAGCCGCAGCTGATCATCCGCGAATCATGCGGCGCCGATTGGTCCTGAAGGATGAGACAATGAACAACGATGTCGCTTTCTCGATCGAGCATATTGCCCTTTGGACCCGCGATCTGGAGCGCTCAAGATCTTTCTATGAACGTCACTTCGGCGCCCGGGCCGGGGCACTCTATCAGAGCAAGCGCCAGCCGCTTTCCTCCTATTTTCTCGAATTTGCCGGCGGCGCGCGGCTCGAAATCATGACCTCGCCGGAGATGACCGATAGCTTTTCCCCCCGCCATGTCGGGCTCGCTCATTTCGCGC
>DATMUQ010000832.1:0-4501 GCA_035563795.1 Terriglobales bacterium
ATCGGGATGCGAAACCCGGCGAGCCGGCATTTTTATCGATTAAATGGGTCAAGGAAGACCTTGGCCGCCCGCAGGCAGAGCTGAGACCGGCTCCCGGCGGCCGAGAAGGAGGTATTTATGGCACAGTTGTTGATGCCCAAGGCGACCGCAGTATGGCTGGTCGAAAACACGGCTTTGACCTTTGAACAGATCGGTGCGTTCTGCAGTCTGCACCCGCTGGAAGTCCAGGGCATCGCCGATGGCGAGGTTGCCGTCGGTATCGTCGGGCTCGACCCGACCACCAATGGCCAGCTGACCAAGGAAGAGCTGCAGCGCTGCGAAGGCGACCCCGCCGCGCGTCTCAATCTTGCCAAGGTGACGATTCCCCTGCCGGTGACCCGGACCAAGGGCCCCCGCTACACGCCGATCTCGAAGCGCCAGGACAAGCCTGACGCCGTGGCTTGGCTGGTGCGCCATCACCCGGAACTGTCCGATGCGCAGATCTCGCGCCTGATCGGCACCACCAAGCAGACGATCGCCGCCGTGCGCGACCGCAGCCACTGGAACTCGGCCAATCTGCGGCCGCGTGACCCGGTGCTGCTCGGCCTGTGCTCGCAGACCGATCTCAATGCCGCGATCATCAAGGCGCGCAAGGCTGCCGGCAAGCCGGCCACCCTGGATCCGCTGCCGATCGAAGATGAACATCAGCATCATGACGACCAGGATCACGGCCATGGTCGCCTGCCCGGCGGTTTCGATATCAGCACCTTCCTGCCGAACAAGGGCTGATCACGTTAAGCTGCGGCTGAGCCGATGAATTGAAAAAGGGATGCCCACCGGCATCCCTTTTTCTTATTTGCGCCCCATTTCCGCCCAAAGCGATATCCAGACTCCCCCGGTCGCTGAGACGCACGCAGTCCCGCGAACTGCACGGGGGGACACTTTGCTCAATCCGCCAAGCAACCGGCCCACGAAGCTCTGGTGTGGCGCCCTCGTTGCCGCCTGCCTGGTTTACGGATGCGTGACGCCGGCATGGGCACATTCGCCCTATGCGATTGCCGAAAAGGATCTCGCGCTCGATAACGGCAGCAACGTGCGGCTCGAGCGCTTCTATGGCGACGGGATCATCGGCTATGACCCGGTGCGCGTCCAGTTGCGCGACCCGTCCGGATTCATTCTGGCCTATACGCCGGTCGGCAGCAGCGTCGCCACCTTCTGCCCGCAACTCGAGCGCTGCTGGGCCTTCACCTTCTGGCCCTATAGCGGCTTGCCACAAACCTGGCGCCTGGTTCCGGGTGCAATCGATTGGCAATCCCGTCTGACAACCGATCTCGGGCCCGACTTCGACATCGAGGATACTGCCCTGGCTTTCACGCCAACAAATAGCCTTGTACTCGGCCTCTTTGGTACGTGCCTGCGGATGCTGCAGGCATGGCCCCTGCTTGCCCTGCTGCTGACGATCTGGTTTGCCCTGAGCTATGCCATGCGCTGGTTGAACTATCGCCACTATCGGCGGACCGGTCGTCGCCTGGCTGTGTTCAGCACGCTGCTGGGCTGCCTTTTCCTGTTTGTGCTGATGGTATCGGTCTTAGGCTTCGGCGCTCTGTTTCAAGGCCTGCCCGTGCTGCCCATCATTGCTGTTCTGCTATCGGCCGGGCTCATGCGCCGCCTGCTGGAGCGCTTTTTGCCGCCGGACTGGCACTGGTTGCGTGGGCGACGGGGACTGCAAAGGCTGCCGATTGATCCTCGCGTCTTCTAGCTGATCGAACCGACTTTCAGTTCAAGTCATATCGACATTCGATGCGACCGAGCGAAAAACCGATTGCCACAAAATATATTCAGATCGTCTGCAACTTAGGCTTTCCTGCGACTCAAATCCCAGTTATATCATCCGCCGCTGTTGCCGCCGGGGGGCTGTCATGCAACACAGAACACCTGATCAAGTGGACCTGACGGATCCACCGTTTCTGTCGCTTTGCCATGACTCAGTCAAAGCGCTCTATCGCTATTGGGCGGAAAAGCGCAATGGCCGCGCCATGCCGAGCCGTCGTGATATCGACCCCGTCGACATGAAGATGTGGCTGGCGCATCTGATGCTGATCGATGTGCTGCCGCAGGCGCCACGCTTCGTCTATCGCCTGGTCGGCACCGGCGAGGTGGCGCAGCGTCGCCGCGACCCGACCGGCAGATCCGTCGCGGAAGCTTTTTTTGCCGCCGATGCAAATCAAGCCGTCACCCATTATGAACACGTCGTCGCGACCCGCAGCCCGTTCTTCTGGAACGCGCCCTATCAGACGCCGAATGGGCGCACGGCGCATGACGACATTGTCTTCCTGCCGCTCTCCGATGACGATGACCAGGTGAACATGGTCATGGTCTTCACCCATATCCGGATCAAGGATCAGGAACAGGACTGACCTGCTTCCATCATTGCTGTGATCCGGCACTGTCTCCCCCCTTCCCTCACCCGGTTTTGATCCCGCAACCGCGTCCCGCGCGACACGGCAGGTGCCTCGGCACGACGGCCCCTCTATAGTGGCGGCCCGGCCCTGCGGATACGCGGCGGCCAGCTCGCGATGCGGTTTCCTGAGAGGTAGATGAATTGGCGCCGGACGTAGCGACTTACGGCATTGCCGCTTTGGCCACTGGTGGTGTCGTCCTGCGGCCCTGGCGCCTGCCGGAGGCGATCTGGGCTGTGATCGGCGCCGCGCTGCTCGTCGTCCTGGGATTGCTGCCGATCATGGAAGCCTGGCAAGGCGTCCTGCGCGGGGTCGATGTCTATCTCTTCCTGATCGGTATGACGATGCTGGCGGAACTCGCCCGCCAGGAGGGTCTGTTCGATTGGCTGGCCGGCTATGCCGTCGCCCATGCCAAGGGATCCGGCGCGCGGCTCTTCCTGCTGGTCTATGTGGTCGGTGTCATCGTCACGGTCTTTCTCTCCAATGACGCGACCGCCGTCGTGCTGACCCCGGCCGTCTTCGCCGCGGCCCGGGCCGCCGGTGCGAAACCGCTGCCCTATCTCCTGCTCTGCGCTTTCGTCGCCAATGCCGCCAGCTTCGTGCTGCCGATTTCCAATCCGGCCAATCTCGTCATCTACGGCCATGCCATGCCGCCGCTTGCCGCCTGGCTGTGGCAGTTCACACTGCCGTCGATCGCCGCGATTGTGGTCACCTATCTTGTGCTGCGGCTGATGCTCGCGCGGGCCATCTCGGCACCGTTGCAGGCAAACCCGTCGGCCGTCGAACTGTCGCGTGGCGGCTGGCTGACCGGCTATGGCTTGATCGCCACCGGCATCATCCTGGTCACCGCCTCGGCCCTCGGCTGGCAGCTTGGTTTACCGACTTTCGTGACCGGCATCCTCACCGCCGCTTTCGTGCTGATCGGCAACCGCCAGTCGCCCTGGTCGTTGATCCGCGGCGTTCCCTGGAGTGTCATTCCGCTGGTTGCCGGGCTCTTCGTCCTGGTCGAAGCGTTGCAGCATGTCGGCCTGATCGATCGTCTCGCAGCGATATTGCAAGCGGCGGCACAGCAGTCAGTGGGCTGGACAGCAACCATCGCCGGTGCCGGTCTCGCCTTCCTCTGCAATCTGATGAACAACCTGCCAGCCGGCCTCATCGCCAGTTCGACCATGTCGGCCGCCCAGGTCCCCGATCATGTGACCGGCGCGGTGTTGATCGGCGTCGATCTCGGCCCCAATCTCTCGATCACCGGCTCGCTCGCCACCATCATCTGGCTACTGGCCCTGCGCCGTGACGGCGAGACGATCAGTGCCTGGGACTTCCTCAAGCTCGGCTGCGTGGTCATGCCACCAGCCTTGCTGGCAGCTCTGGCCGCCTTGGCATTGTCGGCATAGGCCAAAAGAAAAGCGGCATCCAAAAGGATGCCGCTCGTCTTCCGTTCAACCCGATCAGCTTACTCAGCCGACATCGAACTTGATGCCCTGGGCCAGCGGCAACTTGTCCGAATAGTTGATGGTGTTGGTGGCGCGGCGCATATAGGCACGCCAGGCATCTGAACCGGATTCGCGGCCACCGCCGGTCTCCTTCTCACCACCGAAGGCGCCGCCGATCTCGGCACCCGAGGGGCCGATATTGACATTGGCGATGCCGCAATCGCTGCCCTGGGCCGAGAGGAAGAATTCCGCCTCACGCAGGTCCTGGGTGAAGATGCAGGAAGACAGGCCCTGCGGCACATCGTTCTGCAGATGGATCGCGTCTTCGAACTTCTTGTAGCTGAGCACATAGAGGATCGGCGCGAAGGTCTCTTCCTTCACCACCTCGCTCTGGCCCGGCATTTCGACGATGGCCGGACGGACATAGAAGCCGTCGTCACACCCCTTCACCTTGACCCGCTCGCCGCCGGTGATCTTGCCACCCTGGGCCTTGGCCGCCTTCAGGGCCGCCTGCATGCGGTTGAACGAGGCTTCGTCGATCAGCGGACCAACCAGCGTCTTGGCATCGAGCGGATTGCCGATCGGCAGGTTGCCGTAGATCTTCTTCAGGCGCTGGATCAGCTTCTCGCG
>DATMUQ010000833.1:0-2324 GCA_035563795.1 Terriglobales bacterium
CCACCAAGCTCGATCTCCTCGGCAATCTCGTCACCAAGGTCGACCAGCTGGTGATCGGCGGCGGCATGGCCAATACCTTCCTCTTCGCCGCCGGTGTCGAGGTTGGCAAGTCGCTGGCCGAACGTGACCTCGCCGAAACGGCGCGCGAGATCGTCGCCAAGGCGCGCTCGGCGAATTGCGCCATCGTGCTGCCGCTCGATGCCGTGGTGGCGAAGGAATTCAAGGCGGGAACCGCGACCGAAGTGGTCGATGTGAAGGCGGTGCCGGCCGACAGCATGATCCTCGATGTCGGACCGAAATCGGTCGCCGATATCATCGCCCGCATGAAGACCTGCAAGACCCTGGTCTGGAACGGTCCACTTGGCGCCTTCGAGACCCAACCTTTCGACCAGGGTACGGTGGCACTGGCGCGCGAGGCGGCTGCCCTCACCAAGGCCAAGAGCCTGCTCACCGTTGCCGGCGGTGGCGATACCGTTGCGGCCCTTGCCCATGCTGGTGTCACCGACGATTTCAGCTATGTCTCGACGGCCGGCGGCGCCTTCCTGGAATGGCTGGAAGGCAAGACCCTGCCCGGTGTTGCCGCTTTGAAAAATTGAAGGCCTGGAAAACGGAGGATCAGATGAACAACGAAATCGAAACCGCCGAAATCGAGGATCCGATCGCGTTCTTCGCCTCTCTCGGCAATCTGCGTGGCGCCGGCCTCGATTCGATCAGTGTCGAGATCGCCGACCAGATCCTTTATCTGGTGGTCGACGATCTCCATGCCCATCTGGAAGAAAGCCCGGATTATCCGGGGCAGCGCCCCTGTGCGCTGATCTTCCTCACCATCGGCAATTTCCGCGTCGATGCCGATCTCAGCGATGGCCTGCGCATCGGCGCCTTGCGCATCCTGGAAACGCCGGACGGGCAAAGCCCCTACCGCCTGGAAGTCGATCTCGATATCGGCGGGGCGGGGCGACCGACCAGCATCAGCGCCAGTTTCTCGGCTTTGGAAATCGAAGAGCTCGATGACGAGATCGAGGATTTCGACGATGAAGCCGAGGATGACGACGACGAATAATCGCTGCCTCAGAACTGCAGGCAGAGAATGAGGGTTGCTGTGCCCGCCGCGACGCCGAAGATGATGTTGCGGCGGGTCAGCAGATAGACGGCGAGTGCCGTGACCGCGGCCAGGCCGCGTTCCCACAGCGCGACATGGGCAAGTGGCCCGGCTGGCAGGATGATCAGCCGAGCGATGAGCCCCGCCAGCATCGCATAGGCGACGGCGGTGAACCAGCGCAGCAGGGCGCTATCGGCATTGATGCGGCCGGAGAGCAGCACGCCGAGGCCCCGCCACAGATAGGTGGCGAGCACACCGACCAGCAGATAAGGCCAGACCGTCATCGGCGCCAGCCCGGATGCCGGCGCCGTTGTGCCGCATCGATGCAATAGGCGACGGTGCCGGCAATCAACCCGGTCGCCAGCAGGCCCCAATCGGCGCTCAGCAGATGCAGGCAGGGGCCGAGCACGGCACCGATGATCAGCGCCCAGGCGCGCAGCCGGTGCTTGAGATCGGCGACGAAGACCAGCATGAAATAGAGCGGGTTGAGGAAGACGAAGCCCAGGGTCACCGGGCGGGGCATCACGCCGGCCAGGAAAAAGCCCAAGGCGGTGGCGAGAATGGTGGTCGACCATAAGGTGACGGCGAAGCCTTCATAGAAGGGCAGGCGCTGTGCCGGTGCCATGCGCGGTGCCCGCTGCATGGCGATGGCAAAGCCGGTAATGGCGATGAGATGGGCGATCAAATAATGGCGCAAGCGTGGCTTGCCGCTTTCCGCCACGCGCAGGATCGGCATCAGGCTGGCGACCATCGGCAGCAGCCGCGCATTGGTCAGCAGCACAGCAAGGGCGGCGCTCAACACACTGCCGCCAGCGGCAATCACCTCGACCAGCACGATCTGCCCCGGCAGGGCCCAGCCGGCGATGCTCGAGGCGAGGCCGGCATCGAGGCCGAGATGGCTCTCGCGAATGAGCGCGCCGAAGCCGAGATAGCTCGCCCCCAGCACCAGGCAGGGCATGCCAAGCGCCGATAGCGCGCCATGCCGCCGCGCCGCCCCTATCGAGCCGAAATCCTCCATCCCGTCCGCTTGCATGATCCGGTCGATCAGTCCCCAAGACGCTTCCGCGGCGAGATATAGGCGAAGACGGTTCGCCGTCGCCGAGAGATTCTCGCGCCGCGCGCCATCATAGCGGCTTGCCCGTTGCCGGCAATGCTTGCCCGATGGCCGCCCCTCGGTCACACTGGCGGCGGAGAAAAGCCATGGCCAGCGACCCGAAGACGCCCA
>DATMUQ010000834.1:0-17939 GCA_035563795.1 Terriglobales bacterium
GCTGGATGGCAAGCTGGCGGCGTAAGCTGCCACTTTCAAGACTGACGAAAATGATCCCGTGGCTCCGGATGGCGCCACGGGATTTTCTTTTCAGAGGCTGTCGTACAGCGCCTCAACCAGGCGCTGGCGACGTGGATCGATGACGTCGCCGAAGCCCTGCATGTGGCAGGTGACGAAGGCAAAACCCACCCGCGCTTCCGGATCGGCGAAAGCCAGCGTGCCGCCCCAGCCGCTATGACCGAATGTGCGAGCTGACGCTTTCGCCCCATAATTCGGATCCTTGAGACGGAAGCCGGCGGCATAGGCAGCTGGCGTGCGGTCATAGCCGTCGACCCCGTCGAAACGCGGTTGGATGGCCGCAGCGAGACCATCCGCGGAGAGCAGTCGCGAGCCCCCGGCAACCAGGCTGCCATAGATCGTCGCCAAACCACGGGCATCGCCCTGGCCATTGGCACCGGGAATTTCGGCAGCGCGCCAGGCGCGGTCGTTCGGCGTCGTCGCCGCGAAGGTCGGGTTGCGGCAGGAATGCGGATAGGGGCTGGCCAGCGTCTCGGTGAGCCAGTCGGATGTGTTCGGTCCCTCGATCATCACCGCGGCACGGCGATCCTGTTCCGCCGGCAGGCCGATGAAGAAGGGCACATCCAGTACGCGGGCGATCTCCTCCGCCACGAAGCGGCCGGGGCTGCGGCCATCGACCCGCCGCAAAGGTTCGCCGGTGAGGTGGCCGAAGCTCAGCGCATGATAGATGCAGCGGCTGCCGGGTTCCCAGAGCGGAACCATCGCCGCCAGGGCCTCGACATACGGGCCCCAGGCATAGAAGCCGTCGAGATCCATCGGCACGGAGAGACCGTCAAGCCCGGCCTGATGCGACATCGCGATATTCAGCGAGATGTCCTGCTTACCGCCGGCGGCGAATTCCGGCCAGACATCGGCAATCGGCGCGTCATAGCGCAGCTTGCCGCGCTCGACCAGCATGGCGATTGCCAATGACATGACCCCCTTGGTCGCCGACCAGACATTGACCAGCGTGTCGCGCTGCCAGGGCCACATCGCCGCCGGATCGGCAAAGCCGCCCCAGAGATCAGCGACGATCTTGCCATCGACCATCGCCGCCACCGCCGCGCCATGCTCCAGCTCATCTGCGAAGATGCTGGAGAAGGCTTCATATACGGTCGTGAAGGCCGGATCCGTCGTTCCCTGAATGGTGCTGGCGCTGGCGGCCATCATGGATTCCTGTCTGATCGGTCGTTGGTGAAACGATGCCTATCTAGGTACATCGCGGGACGCGAAATCCCAAGAGTGTCGCTGCAACCCGGCGCCCGCAGTCGCTCCGTTCATCGCAAGTCCCTGATCAGCGGCAGGCGCCTTCGGGCAAAGGGTGCATCAGAGACTTTGGTAAAGCGCCTCGATCAGGCGCTGCTGGCGCGGATCGAGGCGATCGGCGAAGCCGAGCATGCGGCAGGTGACAAAGGCAAAGCCGATCCGCGCCTCGGGATCAGCGAAAGCAAGCGATCCGCCCCAGCCACCATGGCCAAAGCTGCCCGGCGATGCCTGCGCGCCATAAATTGCCTCGTTGAGACGGAAGCCTGCGCCGAAGGTGACCGGCATGCCGAAACAGGCATCGACACCGGCAAAGCGCGGGCGCGTCGCCTCGGCGAGGCCATCGGCGGAGAGCAGGCGGGAGCTGCCGGCCACGAGATTGCCATAGGTCGTCGCCAAAGCGCGCGCATCACTCTGGCCATTGGCGCCGGGGATCTCAGCGGCACGCCAGGCACGATCATTGGGGATGGTCGCCGTGAAGGTCGGGTTCTGGCAGGCATGCGGATAGTCGCCCTTCAGCACCGCGCCGATCCAGTCGGATGTGCCCGGCCCTTCGATCATCTCGGCGGCGCGATGCTCCTCTCCTTCCGGCAGGCCGAGATAGAAGGGGACGTCAAGCACCTGGGCGATCTCTTCCGCGATGAAGCGGCCGGGACTGCGGCCGTCGACCCGCCGTAATGTCTCGCCGGTGAGAGAGCCGAAGCTCAAGGCGTGATAGACACTGCGGCTGCCGGGCGCCCAGAGCGGCGCCATCGCCGCCAGTGCTTCGGCATAGGGGGTCCAAGCATAGAGCCCGTCGATATCCATCGGCACGGCGAGACCATTGAGGCCGGCCTGATGCGACATGGCAAGATCGAGCGAGATGTCCTGCTTGCCATTGGCGGCGAATTCCGGCCAGACATCTGCAATCGGCGCGTCATAGCGTAGCTTACCGCGCTCGACCAGCATGGCGATGGCCAGAGACATCACGCCCTTGGTCACCGACCAGACATTGACCAGCGTGTCGCGCTGCCAGGGCTTCGTCGCCGCCTGATCTGCAAAGCCGCCCCAGAGATCAACGACGACCTTGCCGTCGACCATGGCCGCCACCGCCGCGCCATGCTCAAGCCCGTCGGCGAAGATGCTGGAAAAAGCCTCCCGGACAGTAGCGAAAGCCGGATCGGTCGTTCCCTGGATTGTCGCGGTATTGGCGGCCATCATCGACTCCTGTCATGCGGGTATCGGAGAAACCGCATCCATCTTGATGCATCGCGCCAATCGAAGCCGCTAAAATAGTGTTGCAGTCGCAATAGTCCGGCGGAAATCGATCTTTCCTGCAAACATGATCTATCTCGCTTGCCGGCAGCGGGCTTTCACGGCATCGTCACAATAGAGGATGTGAAGACAGCCGCTCGGCGCTAGGACGTCCAGAGCAGGAACGTTCGGTGCGCGGAAAATCGAGGCTGGAAAGGATGCGTATAACCGCATCGACCTCACACCACCACACGTGCACCATTCCGGCTGCGATATGAGGGGAGAACGTCTATGGGCCGTTTACGCCAGGCATTGCGCGCCGATCTGCAATCGGAGAAACAGGATCGCCGTTTCGGCAGCGGCTGGATCAGCGGCGTCTTCGCCTTGTTCTTCGCCATGGCGGGATTAGTCGCGGTGCTCTGCCTGCGCTTCCCCGATGTGCTGACGACGCCGATGCTGCGCGAGCATTACGACGTGCCGCTGGTGCGCGTGGCACTTCATCTCGACCTCATCCTCGGCTTCGGCCTCGCGGTGCTCAACCTGGCGCTGCGGCGCCAGAAGATCATGGGCTTCACCGCCATCACCGGTATCCTGGTGGCGACCTTGCTCGGCGGCTCGCAAGCGACCTCGGCCGGTGAGCTGACCAGCGGCGCCTATCTCGGCCTCGACTGGTTCCTGCTCAACCTCACCTTCCTTTGCATCATCTTCATTCCGCTGGAGCGCTTCTTCGCGCGGCTGCCGGAGCAATCGATCTTTCGCCAGGACTGGCGCGCCGATCTCTTCTATTTCCTGGTCAACAGCCTGCTGGTGCAGTCGCTGACCTATCTGTCGCTGAAGCCGGCGCTGACCATTCTCGCCAATACCGATTGGGCGGGCTTGCGCGCCACCATGGCGAGCCAGCCGGTCTGGCTGCAATTCATCGAGATCATGTTCTTGACCGACCTCGTGCAATACGGCGTGCACCGCCTGTTCCATCAGGTGCCGGCCCTCTGGCGCTTCCATGCCGTGCATCATTCGGCCAAGACCATGGACTGGCTCGCCGGTTCGCGCATGCATCTCGTCGAGATCGTCTGTCTCCGTGGTTTTACGGTCATCCCGATGTATGCGCTGGGCTACAGCGATCCGGCCCTCAAGGCCTATATCCTCTACGTCTTCCTGCATTCGACCTTCATCCACGCCAATGTCCGCTTCGACTTCGGCTGGCTGAAGCAGGTGATCGCGACACCGCAATTCCATCACTGGCATCACGGCATCGAGAAGGAAGCGATCGACGTCAATTTCGCCGTCCATTTCCCGATCCTCGACCGCATTTTCGGCACGCATTACCTGCCGGATAAATGGCCGAGCGGCTATGGCGTCGGTGGCCATCCGGTGCCCGATGGCTATGCCAAGCAGCTGATGTATCCGTTCCAGCGCGGCTGATGCGGCAATCTACCCCGCGCGTAGCCGGGCCTCGGCGGTTGACGGGCTGCCGCAAAGCGTTTAAACCCTCACCATCTTTGGGGAGTAGCCGCCCTTCGTGAAAGGGGTCTGCATCAACAAACTTGTGCCTTGTCCGGTCGCCGGAGACCGGGGGCGCATGGTGCAGATGGCAGCCGATCTGAGACCTTCCTGGATATGTTCCGGGGTCTGATCGGCGGTTGGCGAGACCAATGACGAAGCTGCGCCTGCAAGCCGGGGGCGCGCTGCGTCATCGGTCATGCCGGCAAGAGAACTGATCCGACAGGGATCAGCCCGAAGGGTTTCCGCGATGAGTTTTCCCGTTCTCCTGATCCTGGCCTTGAGCCTGTCGGTCGATGCCTTTGCCGCCGCCCTCGCCAAGGGTGCTGCGCAGCGCGAGCATCGCCTCGTCGACGCGCTCAAGATCGGTCTTGTCTTCGGTGCCTGCGAAGCAATCACGCCGGCGATCGGCTGGCTGCTGGGCGCGGCCCTCAGCCATTATATCGACGCCTATGACCATTGGGTCGCCTTCGGCCTGCTGACCGCCGTCGGCCTGCACCTGATCAAGGAAAGCCTGTCGCCTGTCGAGGAAGGGGAAGAGGAACAGCCACGCAACGGCCTGCATCCGATGCGCCTGTTGCTGACCGGGCTTGCCACCAGCATCGATGCGACAGCGGTCGGCGTCAGCCTCGCCGTCATCAACGTCAATCTGTTCTATGCCTGCGCGGTGATCGGCTTCGTCAGCTTTGCGATGTCGACGATCGGCTCGCTGATCGGCAAGGGTGCCGGCAAATTTCTCGGCCGCAAGGCCGAGGCTCTGGGCGGCATCGCGCTCATCTGCATCGGCATCGTCATACTCTATGAACATATGGCGGCCTGACGGCCGCCATACAAAGCTCAGTTGAAATTTGTGACGAGGCGTCTCAGATCGCGTCGCCGCTAAGGCCGTGCAACACGATATCCTGCATGGCGCGGGTGGCCTGGACGCTGCCGCGGTGGCGCTTGGTCACCATGCGCTCGTAGAGGCCGCGGACCGCGTTGCTGCCGGTCTTGGTGAAGAAGCCGGGTACCAAGCCATGGACGAAGCAGGCCAAGCTGGCGATGAACATGCGGCTGCCGAAGCTGAAGGCAACACCCATATGCTCAAAATAAGTCTCGTCGACCGAAGCGGGATGATCGCGGAACAGCTTGTCGTACATGGGATCTGCCTGTCTCTGCTCTGTTGCCGCTGATGAACCGGCGGAATGATGGTAATTATACACAGATTCGGGCGTAATTTTTCCCAAACTTGGCACCATTTATGCTATTTATTGGGAAATTATCCCACTAAATAGCGATTTTACCGAATGAAAGTCGATCTCGACCTGCTCGATATCAAAATCCTCACCGAGCTGCAGTGCGACGCTTCCCTGCCGGTCGCGGAACTGGCGGAGACGGTGGGCCTTTCAACCAATGCCTGCTGGCGGCGGATCAAGCGGCTGGAGGAAGTGGGTGTCATCCGCGCCCGGGTGGCGCTCCTGGATCCGCAGAAGCTCGGCCTCGGCGTCACCGTCTTCGTCGCCGTGCGCACCAACGAGCATAATGACGACTGGCTGCAGCAATTCGCCAAGGCGGTCGACAGCATTCCCGAGGTGATCGAGTTCTACCGCATGAGCGGCGATGTCGATTACCTGCTGCGGGTACAGGTCGCCGATATCGCCGATTACGACCGGGTCTATAAGCAGCTGATCAAGAAGGTGCGCCTGACCGATGTCAGCTCCACCTTCGCCATGGAGCAGATCAAATACACCACGGCGCTCCCGGTGCGGGCGACAGGCTAACGCCTACAACAGGACACAACGATCACGTCAGCCGCAGCACCTGGATATCGATATCGCCGGTAATGCCATCAGCCTTCGCTGCCGCTTGATAGAGCTTCTCGAATTCCTTGGCGGTCATCTTGTCGACACCGCCGGTTTCGAGGTTGACGATGCTGATATCCGTGCGGTCCGGCGTGCCGTCGCCGACGATGCCGAGCAACACCCAGACCTGTCCGGCCTTGAAGCTTTGATTGGCAACGCCGAGCCAGAGCGGGCCGGATTGCAGCAGCAAGGCATGCCAGTGATCGAGGCTCTGATGCGCCCGGCCATCCAGCTTCAGGCCGGCATCGGCGGCAAAGGCGGCGAGATCCGATTTGGCGAGGCCGGTATCGGCATCGAAGAGATCGCGCCAACGCTGCGCATTCTGGATCTGCTGCAGCACGACACCTTCGCCGATGGCGATTTCGCTCTGATAGGCGGCGAGATTGCCGGCCGCCGCCAACCAGTCGTCATTGCTGCGGCTGCGTTTCACCGTCTGCGGCACCGCCAGCAGGGCGTTGTAGGATTTGGCATAGGCAAGACGCGGCAGGCAAAGGCTTGCCGCTGCAACTGATGCAGATTGTATGCAGAAAGACCTGCGGCTGATGGTCATCACACTCTCCCCCCTTTGAGCGCATGAAACGCCGAGCGCAATCAAACCTTGGACATGATCATGCCCATCCTTGGCAGCGGGACCAAGGATATCCAGGACCGGCGCGCTCCCCCTGGCTGCGCCGGTCCCGATTCTTACCCCACGGATTCTACCCGCGGCTGCTTATCCCTGCAGCTTCGTCTTCAGGCGCTCGTTCAGCATGGCCGGATTGACCTTGCCGCCCGTCGCTTTCATCACCTGGCCAACGAAGAAGCCGAACAGCTTGTCCTTGCCGCTGCGATATTCAGCCACCTTATCGGCATTCTTGGCAAAGATGTCGTCGATCGCGGCATCGATGGCGCCGGTATCGGTGACCTGGCGCAGGCCCTTCTCCTCGACGATCAACGCCGGCGCCTTGCCGGTTTCCACCATCACCGCGAAGACATCCTTGGCGATGCGGCCGGAGATGGTGTCGTCCTGGATGAGGCCGACGAGCTCGCCGAGATGCTGGGCCGAGACCGGGCTTTCCTCGATCGACTTGCCTTCCTTGTTGAGAACGGCGAAGAGCTCGGAGATCAGCCAGTTGGCCGTTAGCTTGGCGTCGCGCCCTTTCGCGGCATCCTCATAGAAGGCCGCCGTCTCACGTTCCGCCACCAGCACGCCGGCATCGTAATCGCTGAGGCCGAAATCCTTGACGAAGCGCAACCGCTTGACGTCGGGCAATTCCGGCAGATCGGCCTTGATCTTGTCGACGAAGCTCTGCTCCAGGATCAGCGGCATGAGATCGGGATCGGGGAAATAGCGGTAGTCATGCGCCTGTTCCTTCGAGCGCATGGACCGCGTCTCGCCCTTGCTCGGATCATAGAGCCGGGTTTCCTGCTTGATGGTGCCGCCGTCCTCAATGATCTCGATCTGGCGGCGTGCCTCGTATTCGATCGCCTGGGCGACATAGCGGATCGAGTTCACGTTCTTGATCTCGCAGCGTGTGCCGAGGCCATCGCCGGGCTTACGTACCGAGACGTTGACGTCGCAGCGCATGGAGCCTTCATCCATGTTGCCGTCGCAGGTGCCAAGATAGCGCAGGATGGTGCGCAGCTTGCGCAAGTAAGCCGAGGCCTCTTCCGAGGAGCGCATATCCGGCTCGGAGACGATCTCCATCAGCGCGACACCGGCCCGGTTGAGGTCGATATAGCTCTTCGACGGATGCTGGTCGTGCAGGCTCTTGCCGGCATCCTGCTCGAGATGGAGCCGGGTGATGCCGACCTCGCGCTTCGCCCCGTCGGCGAGATCGAGGATAATCGTGCCGGTGCCGACAATCGGCTGGGTGAACTGCGAGATCTGATAGCCGTTCGGCAGATCGGCGTAGAAGTAGTTCTTGCGGTCGAACACCGATTTCAGATTGATCTGCGCGTTGAGGCCAAGGCCCGTGCGGACCGCCTGTTCGACACAGATCTCGTTGATCACTGGCAGCATGCCGGGGAAGCCGGCATCGACCAGGCTGACCTGACTGTTGGGCTCGGCACCGAAATCGGTCGCCGCACCCGAGAACAGCTTCGACTTGGAGATCACCTGGGCATGGACCTCCAGGCCCAGCACGATTTCCCACATGCCGGTCTTGCCTTCGATCAGGTTCTTTGCGTTATCGCTCATCTTATCCTCCACCCGCGGCTCAGTAACCGGCCGGAACGGCGGTGAAATTGGCGGCCTTCTCGATCGCATGGCCGGCACGGAACAAGGTCTCTTCATCGAAGGCGCGGCCGATCAGCTGCAGGCCCAAAGGCAGGCCCTGGCTGTTGAGACCGGCCGGCACCGAGATGCCCGGCAGGCCCGCGAGATTGACCGTCACGGTGAAGACGTCGTTCAAATACATGGCGATGGGATCGTCGTTCTTCTCATCGGCGCCGAAAGCGGCCGAGGGCGTCGAGGGCGTCAGCACCACATCGACATCCTTGAAGGCTTCCGTGAAATCGCGGGCGATCAAGGCACGCAGGCGCTGCGCCTTCAGGTAATAGGCATCGTAGTAACCGGCCGAGAGCACATAGGTGCCGATCATGATGCGGCGCTTCACTTCCTTGCCAAAACCGGCGGCGCGGGTCAGCTCATACATCTCATCCAGTGTCTTGCCCGGCACGCGCAAGCCGAAGCGCACACCGTCGTACCGGGCGAGATTCGAGGAAGCCTCGGCCGGGGCGATGATGTAATAGGTCGGCAACGCGTATTTGGTATGCGGCAGGCTGATCTCCTTGATCTCCGCCCCCGCCGCCTTCATCCAGGCGATGCCCTGTTCCCACAGCTTGGTGATCTCGGGATCGCAACCGTCGAGCCGGTATTCCTTCGGGATGCCGACCTTGAGGCCGCGAATATCACCGCTCAGCGCCTTTTTGAAATCAGGCACCGGCATATCGACCGAGGTCGAATCCTTCGGGTCATGGCCAGACATCGCCTGCAGCATGATGGCGCAATCCTCGACCGAGCGTGCCATCGGCCCGGCCTGGTCGAGCGAGGACGCGAAAGCGACGATGCCCCAGCGCGAGCAGCGGCCATAGGTCGGCTTGATGCCGGTGGTGCCAGTGAAAGCCGCCGGCTGGCGGATCGAGCCGCCAGTATCGGTGCCGGTCGCGGCAATCGCCATGCGGGCGGCAACCGCCGCCGCCGAGCCGCCGGAGGAACCGCCGGGGACCAGCTTCACGTCGCTGTCCTTGCGCTTCCAGGGATTGGTGACACCGCCGTAATAGGACGTGCCGTTGCTGGAGCCCATGGCGAATTCGTCCATGTTGAGCTTGCCCAGCATGACAGCGCCATGTTTCCAGAGATTGGCCGTCACGGTCGATTCATAGGTCGGCTTGAAGCCTTCCAGGATATGCGAACCGGCGGTGCTCTGGACGCCCTCGGTGCAGAACAGGTCCTTGATGCCGAGCGGCAGGCCCTCCATCAGGCCCTTGGCCTCGCCCTTGGCGCGGCGCTGATCGGCGGCATCGGCCATCGCCCGCGCTTTTTCCGGCGTCTCGACGATATAGGCATTGAGGGCGCGATGCTGCTCCATCTTGCCGAGATAGGCATCGGTCAGCTCGCGGGATGAAAACTTCTTGGCTTCCAGGCCCTCAAGGGCGGCAGCCATGGTGAGATGCGTCAAATCGCTCATGAAATGGGTATCCGTTACTCGACGACCTTGGGAACGGTGAAGAAGCCGTGGGCCGGCTCCGGCGCATTGGCCAGGATCTTCTCGGCCTGGGCGCCGTCATTGACGATATCGGCCCGTTGCGGCAGGCCGCGTTGCTCGACACCCGACATCGGTTCGACACCCGTGGTATCGACCTCGTTCAATTGTTCGACCCAGGTCATGATGCCATTCAGTTCCTGGGCGAGGCCCGCCAGGTCCTGTTCCGGCACGCGAATGCGGGCCAAAGTGGCGATATGGGCGACGGCTTTGGTGTCCAATGACATCTGGCAATCCGTTCTGTTCAAGTCTTAAGAAAACTGCGGAAAAGCGCGGCGGAAACTAGCATCCGCCCGCCTCCCGCTGCAACCGGCACGGCGGCGGTTAAGCCCCCGCCCGGCCGGAATTTCAATGATATTGTCGCCAGTAGAGCTGGGCGAGGTTGAAGACGCCGAAGGCGACCAGCGCCAAGCCGGCACCGCGGTTGATCAGCACCAGCCCGGCCTGGCTGATCTTGTGGCGGATGAGGCCGACAATCTGGCCCAAGGTCAGCCACCAGGCGGCCGCCCCGACAAAAACGCCCAGGATCAAAGCCGGCATGGTTTCCAACGCATAACCGCCCCCGGCAGTGACCCCGGCGAAAACCGCCGCGAAGGAGAGGATGGTCGACGGATTTGCAAGCGTCAGCAGCAAAGTGACGGTGAATTCGGCCCACAGGCCGGGCGGCACCTTCTCGCCGTTTTCCGGCGTGATCGCCGGCTTGCGGGCAAGATAAAGCCCGAAAACGATGAGGAAAATCCCCGCCCCCAGCTTGAACCAGTTCTGCTCCATGCTGAGGAAATTGCCGACCAGGCTGATCGCCAAGGCGCCGATTCCGGCGAAAATCGTATCCGCGACGGCCGCACCCAACCCGGCGCAGAAGCCCGCGAGACGGCCCTTTTCCAGGGTGGTCTTGATGCAGAGCATGCCGATCGGCCCGACCGGTGCCGCCACGGCGAAACCGATCGCGGCACCCTGGGCCCAGATCCAGCTATGCAGCAGCAGAAGCTCAATCACGCCGATCGCTCCCGCGCAGCAGATCGGGCCGATACGGCATCGGGATCGGCGAGATCGCGGCTGTCCTTGGCCGAGGACAGGGCGATGATGGTCTCGGTGGCGGCGACACCGGGAATGGTCTTCACCTGGGATGTCAGGAAGCGCTCAAGGTCAGCCGCCGTGCGCAGCCGCAGCTTCAGCAGATATGAATAGGCGCCGGTGATGTGATGGCATTCCAGCACCTGGGGTGCCCGGGCCATGGCCGCGCGGAACGCCGTTTCATCGGCCGAGAGATCGAGGCGGACCAGCAGGAAAGCCAGCAGATCGAGCCCGAAAGCGCTCGGGTCGATCTCCGCCGTCAGGCGACGGATCTGTCCACCTGCCTTGAGCCGCTTCAGCCTTTCATTGATCGCCGAGGCCGATAGCCCGACCCGCTGCCCCAATTCGGCATAAGGCAGGTCGGCATCGCCCTGAAGCTCCACGAGAATTTTGCGGTCGATCGCGTCCAATTCTTTAATTTATTCCATAAATTGACCATATGGCCGCAATTTATTCCGCCTGAAAGCTTAATTGCAAGCGAATATCCAGGAAAGACCCGACCGCCGCCTTCCTGCCGCAAAATTGTCGTGAAAGTCTGGATTGCTAGGATGTAAGGACGACATAGACTGGCAGCAAGCGTTAATTCCCCCGTTAATTTCCGGATCCTCCCCGAGTGCTCATGAACTATCTGACCCCGATTTACCCGCAGACGGCATCGCAAATACCGGCCCATCCATTGGCGCCTCGCGCGCGCCATCCGCTGGCGCGCCGCCTGCTGCTCAAGGCGACCTGCCTCGCTTTCCTCGCCAATCTGTTGCTGCCCAATGCCCTGCCCTTCATCGCCACGGCGCGCGCCGATATGCCGGCGGCGGCCGGTCAATTGACCCCGCATCGGCAGTTGGCCCTCAGCGAGGCGGCCGCCACCAACGACCCGGCCGATGTTGCGGCACCCGGCGCCAAGGCCGTCACGAATGCCGATGAGATCCGCGCCAAGCTCGACAACGTCACCATCTATGGCCGCTATGTCGATAATGGCGACGCATGGGTGGAGTATCACCTCGCCGATGGCCGCACCGCCTATTGGGAAAAGGGCTGCACCTATCCCGGCAAGTGGTGGATCGCCGATGATGGCGAGGTCTGCTACGCCTATCCCAATTACCGAGACAATGCGCCGAACTGCTTCATCATGTTCGTGCGGCCCGATGGCGGCGTGCAATTCGTCTCGATCTCGGATACCGGCCAGGCCTATCTCGCTTCCGACAGCGAGAAGATCATGCCCGGCAATGACGCGCATCTCCCGGTCGGCGGCGTCAGTCCCTGCGTGGGGGCGTAACTCAAGCATTGCATCGTCACAGATAGCTCTGTGTCGTAGGGACTTCCGAGAAAGTGCGCGAAGGACCTCGCTACCTAAATCTTGCCATCCTCGGGCTTGACCCGAGGATCCATGGCAGACATCCCGCTTGCTGTCCAAATGGATGCCCGGATCAAGTCCGGGCATGACAGTAGAGGGAGCTTCGTTACGCGGTCGAGCTGTCTCTCACATCACTCGGATGCCGTCATCCTGATAGGTATCGAGCGTCAGCATGGTGAGCGTGCGTTCGATGCCGGGGATATGCCAGAGCGCGCAGATGAAAGTCTCCAGTGCCTTCGAGGTATCAGTCCGCACTTTCAACAGCATGCCGGCCTCGCCGGCGATGCTGTGGCATTCCTCGATCTCGGGGAAATGCCGGATATCGGCGAAGACCTCTTCGCAGGTCCGCTGCTTCAAATAGACCATGATATGGGCGCCGAGCCCGAAGCCGGCGGCGGCAGGGACGACATCCACCGTATAGCGACGAATGACACCGGCTTTGCGTAGCCGTTTCACCCGCTCGAACACGGCCGGGGCGGAGAGGTTGAGGGCCTCACCGAGTTCGGCATACTTGGCCGCCGAATTGCGCTTCAGCAGGGCTAACAGCTTTCGATCCGTCGGGTCGAGATCAGGCATCGGGGCCCCCCTGGAACTGAATACAGTTCATTTTATTTCCTTCAGCCAATATAGCATTTGCCTGAATTCAGTTCGAGGATTTAGCTGGATACCGAATTTCATTCGGAGCGATTGCTATGTCTAGCCAGGGTACAGCCGCCACGACCGCCACCATGGCCGTGCCGGGCTCGAGCTTGCCTGCCGCGACCTTGCCCTGGTCGACCACCTGGGGCCTGACCGCCGGGGTCTGCGCGGTCGGCTCGGAGGCGCTACTGATCTCGCCCGTCCTCAAGGACATCGCCGCCGATTTCGCTCTCAACCCGGCCGAGATTGGGCTTGCCGTCACCATCTACGGCGTCGCCCTTGCCGTGGTGGCGCCCTTCGCCGGGCTGATCAGCGACCGGCTGTCGCGCAAACGTGCGTTACGCCTCGGCCTCATCGTCTTCTCTTTGGCCGGCTTCGCGGCGGCCCTTTCGACCAGCTTCACCATGTTGCTGATCGCCCGCGCCGTCTGCGCCATGGGGGCCGCGCTCTTCCTGCCCTCGAGTTATGCCTACGTCGGCGACGAAGTGCCCTTCGAGCGCCGCGCCCAGGTGATGGGCCGCGTCATGTTCGGCTGGGCAGGATCGATGGTATTGGGCGTGCCGCTGGGCGGCCTGCTCAGCGAATGGGTCGGCTGGCGTGGCGCTCTCGCCGCCCTTGCTTTGCTCGGTTTCGTCGTACTGCTGGCACTCTGGCGCCTGCAATCACGCCATCAGCCGAACACGGCGCCGGGTGCGTTGAAGAAGCTCACCGGCAATTTTCTGCGTTTGCTCACGAGCCGCACCATCCAGCTTCTGCTGCTGGTCAATCTCCTCAACATGTTCAGCTTCTACGGGGTCTACACCTATCTCGGCACGGCCCTGCGCAACGAGCTGCAGATGGGTAGCGGCGGTGCCGCCTTGTTCGCCGCCTTCTACGGGCTCGGCCTCGGTATCACCACGGCCAATGGAAAAATAGCGGACAGGATCGGCAAGCCGCGCGCCTTGACGCTCGCCTTGCTGGTCTTGGCCGTGATCCTGTCCGCTTTGCCCCTCGCCGCCCATCACGCCGTGAGCCTGGCTGCCGTGATGTTTGTCTGGGGTCTCGCCCAGGGCATGGTGATGGTGAGCCTGCCCAGCATCGTCACCGAGCAATCCTCTGAACTGCGCGGCTCCGTCACCTCGCTCCTCAGCTGCACCACCTATATCGGCGTGACACTCGGTTCATGGGCGATGGGCCTGGTCTTTGTCGGGATCGGCTATCAGCCGGTCGGTTTCGGCTGTGGTGCCGCATCGCTGCTGGCGGCGTTGATCTTCTTCTATCAGCGCCGGCGCGCGAACTGAATCTGCGGCCGTTGACGCCCTCTGATGGTTGGTGCCCGTGACTAGTCGATCAGTCTGGTCACATCCATGCTGAGTGGCAGCGAGACGTTGGTGCTATGGTCCGTCGCCAGCCAGCTCTCCGGCCGATTGCCCCAGGCATTCAAGGCGCCGAGCCCATCGAACAAGCCGAGAAACTGCCGGTAATCGGTGCCTTCGACGGCTTCCGCGATCGGACAGCCGAAGGTCACGATCTTCAGACCGGTCAGTGACTCCGGCGGCAAGGCGTTCAGGGCGTTGGAGATCGACAAGGCCCCCTTGCTGTGGCCGACCACGCATTTGAATGCCCGCGCTTGCATCAACGCATGCAGGACATCTGACGAGCCGCAACCAGTTCGAAAGACAGGTGCGCCATTGGAGAGCCGCTTGCTATCCGGCACCGAGGCAGAAAGGCCGCGGCCGATCGCTGCCACGCGGGGCGCTACCATACCGAGGAACGTCTGGATGTTCGACTTGCTCTTCAGGAAATCATGCAAGCCGAAGCCGAACCAGCCACCGAGCCCCTGCAGGATGACATCGGCGACACCATAGCCCGGCACGATCGCCAGGACCGGGCGCTTGAGCGCCATGGCGACATTCCAGGCAAGCGCTGCGCTACCCAATGCCGAACTGCCAACGCCGGTAATGGTGACGACATCCGCTGCCGTGATCGTCGCTTCTGCGTTACCAAGGAACGCGGTGACGTTGTCGAAAGAGCGGATATAGGGTGCCCGCTGTGTATCCACGACCAGCAGTGCGCCCTCGGGATTTTTCAAGGCGCCAAGATCGAGCTGTCTCAGCGGCAGCGAACCCTCTTCCGCGACCGGCGTCACGATGGTGGTATCATGGCTGCGCAAGGCTCGCTCGAGGGTCTGCACATCATAGAAGAGCGCATCGAGGCTGCAATTATACATCCGGCACGCTTCCAATGCCGGCTTGACCATGAATTCTGGCAATTCAAAAGTGGAAAGTGCGTCTTCGGAGAACATGCCGACACCGCCTGGCTTGAAGCACGAACGCAGGGACACAAAGGGTCTGGAACGCAATGGAGCTGGGATGCACCGGAATTGTATCCGAAGATATGTGTCAGTTCTACGACCTGGCGTGACGATATCTCTCTATAGATTCGCGCGCTGGGCACGGCAGCGAACAAAAAGAGCGGATAGGGCCGGGCGAGCCGGGTGATGACAGGCGTCGTATCGGACTTGTCCGTGATCACTGCCGCCGACAGCCTGCTCTGCGCCGCGATGACAGGAACATGGCAGCCGGAACCACAGCTAAATCATGCGAGCGTGAGCATCGTCATCATGCCTGCGCTTGCGGTTGATGAGCCGCGCCGTTTAGATTCTGCTTCCAGATGGCAGGCCGCCTGTGGCCGTTTGGGGGTGCGCGATGAAATGGCATGTCTTGGTATTGGCGGCGTTTGCCGGCCTGCTCGGCAATCATGCGGCGCAAGCCAGCGGTGACTTCGTCTGCAGTTCCAACTGGAGCTTGAGCAGCGGCGTCTATGATCCCTGCAACAACGTGCCTTTCCTCAGTCCGGCCAATGACACGCGGGTCAATCTGCGCCTGTTGATGGCCGATACCGGATCGGTTGCGCTGCCAAGCCTGCCGCTGAGTGACTATGACCGGGCCAATGGCTACGGCCTCGTTCCCTTCCCGATGGAAAATGTCTGGACACCGCCCGAACCAGCCAATGCAAGCGCCGATGCCTCATCAGGCGACACGTCCGGGAGCAGCGACAACTCCGCCAACGATGTTGCCTCGGGTGACGGATCGCGCTGCCGCAGCAACAATGCCGCGACGGCACAGGCTTTCAACAGCCAGGTCACCAATACCAGCGGCCTCTCCGATGCCGAGCGGAATGCCCTCACCGCCAACCGGCTCGACATGGTCAATCTGTGCGACGGCAAGCCGGTCGCGCCGATCAGCAGCCTGCAATCACCGCAGGCCAAGGATTTCGGTCTCTATCTGACGGGAGCCGGCGCTTTCTATAACGGCGACTTCGCCACCGCCCAACAATCCTTCACCGGTCTCGGCAATAGCGGGCAGGCCTGGCTCAAGGAAACCGCCTTCTACATGCTGCCGCGCACGGCCCTGAATGCCGCCCAGGTCAATGCCTTCGATGAATACGGCATGCCGAAGCAGGAGAATGTCGACAAGACGCAATTGAAGACAGCGGAAGCCGGCTTCAAGGCCTATCTGCAGGCTTATCCGCAGGGGCTCTACGCCGCTTCGGCACGCGGCCTGCTGCGGCGCGTCTATTGGCTGATGGGCGACCAGGGACAGCTCGCGCAGACCTATGGCGATGCCATGGCCGCAGGGCTGTCAAACACCGACCAGGCGACCGCCCTTGTCCTTGAGATCGACAACAAGCTGCTCGACAGCGCCGATGCCACGACGGTCAAGGACCCCGTGCTTCTCGCTGTCATCGATCTCGTGGCCATGCGCCAGCCCGATACCAGCCAGCAGGGATCGGATGTACCCGCCGCCAAGCCGCTCACGGCGGAGATGCTGCAGGCCCAGCAACCGCTCTTCGCCAGCCATCAGGAGCTCTATGCCTATCTGGTGGCGGCACAGCATTTCTATATGGAGAAGGATCCCGCGAAGACGCTGGCCGCTCTCCCCGATCTACCCGCCGACAAGCCGATCACCGGCTATCTCGCCTTCAGCGAAGCCATGCTGCGGGGGCTGGCTTTGGAGGCCACAGGCGATCATGCATCAGCCGCCGCACTGTGGACGCGGCTCTTTCCGCTCGCCAAGCTGACGCTGACCCAGCCGGCCTTGCAGCTGGCGATGGCCATCAACCTCGAGCGCAGCCAGAAAATTGACGCCGTTTTCACTGCAGGCTCACTGGTCGATGACACCCAGATCCGCTCCTTCCTGATCCGGAAATCTGCCAGCCCTGCTTTGCTGCGCCAAGTCATCAAGGACACGACTTCCACTGGCGAGCAGAAGGGCACGGCGCAGTTTGTCCTGCTCTATAAGGATCTGACCCGGGCGCATTATCAGGATTACGCCGGGGATGTGGCGCTGGCGCCGCTGCCGGCCCAGCCCTTCGTGACCGATGACATTGCCTACACCTATTTCGGGCCGAAGGCCGATCTCTCGATCTTTGCCAAGCCCGCCACTGCCGGCATAGATGATGACGCCGGCTATGTGTGCCCGACCCTTGATAAAGTCGCGGCCCGTCTGCAGCAGAATCCGAAGGACTCGCAAGGTCTTCTCTGCCTCGGCGAATTCATCCGTTCCGGCTTCGACTTTTCACCGCTCGACCAAGCGCCCGGCAAGGATGGGCTGGGCAGCAGCGACGGCTTTGGCGGCAAACTGTTCTCCCGGCTTGACGGCTACGCCACGGTCATCAATGACCCGAAGGCCGGGCACAAGGACAAGGCCTATGCGCTTTTCCGGGCCGTCAACTGCTTCGCACCCAGCGGCAATAACGGCTGCGATGATCAGGATATTTCCAAGGACCAGCGCAAGAAGTGGTTCCAGGCTTTGAAGACGCATTACGCCGATACGAACTGGGCCACCAAGTTGCAATATTACTGGTAGGACCCAGCGCGCAAATGCGACGCGCATTCTTCCTCGCCGGGATACTGGCCCCGCTCTTGTGCAATGCCGCTTCCATGGCCGCGGAAGTAGCGCCGACGGAGTATGATTCCTTCTGGCTCTGGGGCGGTGTCACCCCCTCGTCGGAGATGGCGCCGGTTCTCGCGAAAGCACGCACGCTCTACATCCTGCAAGGCGAAGTGCGCATGCCGCACCAAGGCAAGATCGCGGAACTACGTGCCCAGGGAATATCGATCCCACGTCTCAGGAATGAAGCGGTCTGGCTGGTCTACCGCACCGATACATTGCAATGGCCGGTGCGGATCGCGGCATTGATGAATGCCCGGGTCGCACGCTGGCGTGCCGCCGGGAACCAAGTGGCTGGCAT